>NZ_BAABIZ010000027.1:0-16653 GCF_039543045.1 Bartonella jaculi | reverse complement strand
AGTCAATTTTCGGCTGGCCACTTCTGAGAACTATACAGATAAAAACACACACCAAAAAGTAGAGAAAATAGAATGGCATTCCGTAGTGGTTTTTAATCCACATTTGGCAAAAATTGCACTTCAGTATTTACACAAAGGTTCAAAAGTTTATGTAGAAGGAAAATTACAAACACGCAAATGGCAAGATAAAAACGGTATTGACCGCTTCACAACAGAGATTGTTTTGTCACAATATAAAGGCGAATTGCACCTACTTGATACAAAGAAAGAACAATCCGTATCCCCCTCACCCGTGACTTCTCAAAGTTATGCTATCGCTTCAGGGGCTGCTGACCATAGCATATCTCTTAATAATGCTATTCCATTCTGATTGATAAAATATGACAAAAAGAAAAAAACGTGCAAAACGTGGTCGTCCACGGATCAACGGATGTGTAAGAGAACCAAACGGACGCATCTCACGAGCAAAAACACCGCATGAACCCATGGATAAATTGGCAATTGAAATGCGTGCCAAACGCTTCTGTTTGACCATAGAAGAGGCGAAAAATCCGCTTTCTGGTACCTATATCGGGCGGCTTTATTTGCAAGGCAAAATCAATCAAGATCAATATGATGCTGCGCAAAAATACCTCGAAGTGAAAAACAATTACCTATGTGCAAAAGGATTGCCTAATGCTGTTTATGATGACTTTACTCCTTCATCAAATGAGGAGGCACAAAAACGGTGGATTGAAAGAGCAACTCATTGTTATGAAGAAACGAAAGAGGCGATAAAAGAAGCGCAATGTTTTTACCATCAATATAATCTTCATGCCGCATTACAATATCTTGTTATCGAAGATCAATCACTATCATATCTTGTTAGTTCGCTGTATGTTGCTCTTAATGCGCTCCATAAACATTTTACGCAAAACCAATAAGTTTCAAGCGGCATCTTGGATACTAATAGTAACCTCTTTTCCAAGAGTAATAAGAGTGGATTCTAAAGAGTCTAATTTTGTTGCGTGGTTTAAATCCAACAATCGATCAATTTGTATTGGATTGAGTTTTAAAAGACGCGTAAGATCAGCTTTGCGTAAATTCTTTTCAACCATAGCGTTATGTATTGCAATTTTTAAAGTGACCAATGAAGATACTTCAACAAAAGGATAGGCAGTATCACGAGCACCAAAAGGAACAACTTCTCGATCTTGGAAACGCCCCATAATAACTGTTAAAAGTGCATTTTTAGCGTGTTCCAAAGCCTCTTTTTCGTCGTTACCATAGGTAATAAATTCTTGAAAGTCTTTGGAAACAACAAGAAGAGTATCATTGTCATCTTTGATAAATTTAAGTGCATATTTCATTTATATCTCCATATTCAGACTTACTTTAGGTCAAGATCTTTAAGAATCTTTTGAACTAATCCCGTTCCTAATTCTTTCCGCGTACCATGCATAGGTAAAACGGATTTTTTAGAACCACGTTTTACAAGCAAATGGCCACCTTTCCCTGAGGTAAAACTGCAACCATGTTTTGTAAGATATCTTTTTAATTCTTGACTGTTCATAAATATAATATAACATCTAAAATGTTTAAATACAACACTAATGTTGTTAATTGTATAAAATTAAAGATTGACTTTTAAAATACTAAGTTTTGATCAAAAAATAAAAAAAATACAAAATATAGATTTTTTCTATTGACAATACGTGAAAAATCGTATCTAGTAGCAGCACGGCACTAGTCGTATTGTGTCTAAAATTCAAAGATATTCCCTAAAATTTGATAAAGTATTAAGCTCTAAAAATGGTTTAACATACTGTTTTTATTGAGAAAACAGGCTAATCTATTGTGCAAATGTCAAAAGCCATTAAATGACATTTATTGACTAATGATGTCATTAATTATGACTCAAAAGGAGCAAAGATGAAAGCAATCATCACTAAGCCAATGTGTGTTCTTGGCGATAATAAAAGCACTATCCGTTTTGAAACCTCAACTCCAAGTAATCCATTTGTGGAGGTTTCCAATCAAGTCTACGCACGCCTCAAACGCGCCAATGCTGCAAAACCTTTTGTTAATATCAAGACAACAGAAAAGCCAGATAAGGTAATTGAACAAATCGAGCCTGTAGAAAAAGAAGTGGTACAAGTATCCTCTGAACCAGGTGCTGAAGAAGCACCACCCCAACAGACCGAAACATCTAAAGTTTCCAAATCATCAACACCTCCTGCCAAGAAGCTTAAAAGTTGAAATTAATTATCCATCAAAAGTGGTATCTTCAACAGGTAAAAGATACCTTTACCAATCTTCAAGCACCACGCCTTAATTGGGCTTTGCGTAATGCTATCAACACCGCAGCAAAGCAAGTCGAGCGCTTTACTGAGAAGCAAGTTGCCGATGTTGCATCAGCCCAACCAAAGCGCGTTAAAAAAGGCGTTTATATTAAAGGAAAGGCTACAGCTAAGTTTCTTGAGACAGATATCATTGGTTCTGGAACACCGATACCTCTTAAATTTTTTAAGGCAAGAGAAACAAAACGCGGTGTGACTTACACAATGTTTGGAAAAAAACAAATCTTGCCCCATGGTTTTATCAAGGGGGGGAATTTTCCAAAGCGTGTTGAATTAAAAAAGCTGAATGGTAATGTTTTTCAAAGAGCGGATGGAGATCAATTCCCTATTGCAAAACAAGAGGGACCCTCAATTGCTGGGGTGATGTCCAAGCCAGAAATTGCAAGTGCTATTGTAAAAAAAGCCAATGAAAGATTAATTGCCAATATACAGTACCAACTTGCTCGTCAAGAATATGCCGCCAATAAGAAAGCTAAATAATGCTCTTAAGCTATGTTTGCTATACACTGAGATTTTCTTTCTTGACAAGATTCACGGAAAACGTATATCGTTAAATCAGGTGCCTAGAAAACACCTTAAAACAACAAGCGGATTGGTTGCCGAAATAATCAGTCTTCCGCACATTAAAGACTTTGACTCATTATATGCTACATGCGTATAATAATATTGTCGGGTGTGGTTACGCTATACAATACCCTCATGGGGAAAGCGTAACGACGGGCTTGTTGCCGTGTTTTCTAGCACCCGGCATCCTCTTTTGGATGTCAATAGAAAGCCTAATCAACAAGGAGTTCATTATGAACACTCTTATTAAAATTACAGAACAAACGATTGATCAAGAAACAGTTCAAGCCGTCAACGCACGCGAATTATATACATTTTTGGAAGTCAATTCTAATTTTAGAGATTGGATAAAAAACCGTATTAAAGAATACGGCTTCCTAGAAAATAAGGACTTTATAAGTTTCGCTAAAATTTTAGCGAAACCCAATGCCTCCCAAGAAAATCAAGGCTTTGTGAGTTTCGGTAAAAATTTACCGAAACCTAAAGGCGGTCGTCCAAGTACAGAATATCACATCACTTTAGACATGGCGAAAGAGCTCTCAATGGTGGAACGTAATGAGAAAGGACGTCAAGCACGACGTTACTTTATTGAGTGTGAAAAGAAACTAAGAAACCAATCTGTTGATTATGACCATGATACACGCTTTGATTTGCCAAGCTATTGGGAGGGGATGAACGCTGGTGAAAAAGTTTTGTATCTTTTAGGTCCTATTCATATGCGTCTTCTTGATGCCTTCAGAGTAGACGAAGAAAACAGAAAGTATAAAGCCTTAATTAAAGAAGCAAAGCAGGTTCTAGCAAGATCTGTTGTAAAAGTCGCTTAGTTTAAAATATGATTTCATCTTCCCTGCTTGCAAAGTGGGGAGGATATTAATTTAAAGAAGATTGCCAATTATGCCTCTCCTATTCCAGAAAAAATACAATAAAATCAATGCAAAAGGTACTTTCCAGCGGGTTGGCTTCGTTGCGGGGCAGGCTAGCGCGAACTATCGCTAGCGACAGAATTTTCAAATTGACTGTACATTGTACACACAACACATTGATAAATAACGAATTTAATATGTGTACTGTACAGTATGCGATTATTTTGAGATGAAAATTATTTTTATTCTTGACATTATTTCTGTAATGTCTATTTTCGAATCAGGTGCCTAAGAAACACCGAACGATAAGCGGATGGATTACCGAAATAATCTCTTCCCGCCGAAATTTAAAAACTTTGACTCATCGCATGCTTTGTAGCATATAGTGATTTTGTCGGGTGTGGTTACACTATACAATACCCTTGCGGGGAAAGTGTAACGACGGACTTATCGCCGTGTTTCTTAGCGCCCGGCACTCTTTTAGAGTGTCATTAAGAAACCTCTAACGATAAGGAGTTCACATGAACACTCTTATTCCGATATCGGAACAAATTGTTGGACAGGAAACTGTTCAAACCGTTAACGCACGCGAATTACACACATTTTTAGAAGTAAAAACCAGTTTTAAAGATTGGATTATCAGACGTATTCAAGATTGTAAATTTAAAGAAGGGTATGACTTTTGCTCTTTTTTGAGCGAAAGTTCGGGTGGGCGCCCTTCTAAAGACTATCATCTCACCTTAGACATGGCTAAACACCTTTCCATGATTGAGCGTAATGATAAAGGGCATGAAGCACGTCAATACTTTATCAAATGTGAACGACTTTTGAAACAAGTAGCAACACCGCAGATAACTGCACCACAAGTTGACTATTCCAAGCCCGAAGCATTACTTGGTGTCTTGAATCACTTACAAAGCCAAATCGAACAGAAAGATCATGTGATTGCTGAATTAACTCCAAAAGCAGAGGCTTTGGAGGGCTTAAAACGCTCTGATGGGCTGTTCGGTCTTATTGAAGCTGCAAAGATGTTAGAGGTACGACCTAAAGATTTGACCGATTATTTGCGTAAACATGATTGGGTCTATCGACGGGCTCCAGGTGCGCCTCTGTTACCTTATCAAGATAAAATCAAGAAAGGCTTTATGGATTGCCCTGCGATTACCATTCAAAGACCAGATGGGACAGAAAAGGTACTCCCTTCAACGAAAATCACATCCAGAGGATTGGCATGTTTAAGAGAACAAATCTGTGGAGGTGTACAATGAATACCAGTATAGATTTTTTATGCGATTTGTGGATGGCGTTGTATCAATTTTCTGATCGTGATGATATTGAAGACAAGGCTTTTAATACTCTTATTGAGACTATGGATGCGATAGAAAAAGCTTTAATTTTCAAGCTTCAAGATGAAACCCCAAATGCACTCAAAATTTTGGCAATGATTACAAATTTTGGAACTTTAAGACCACCTCCGATTATAGAGTCTTTGTTGAAAGCTTACGAACCCAATTTAGACAATCCCATTAAAAAGGTTGCTTAAGGTAAAATATGTCCTTCCCCACTTCAAAGGTGGGGAGGTGATTTAAAGATCAAGTTGTGAATGAGAGCCAAGACGCACCAAAACCAATCGGTCTTGATCAATCAAGCGGTAAATCAACACTAGATCAGGTCGAATATGACAATCTCGGTAATTGCTCCAATTTCCAGTCAGTGCATGATCACGATACCGAAATTCTAAAGGTTGATCATTCGCTAATGCTGCAATGACTGTGCGTAAATCAGTATCTAAAAGATGCCGATGCCGCCCTTTCATCTCACGCTTGAAATCACGTTTGAAAATGGTGGTACGTTCAATCGTCCGCATAGAGATCATCAAATAATTCGTCTACGGAATGAAACTTTTTTAAATTGCCTTCATCAAGTTCGGCAAAAGCCGCTATGGTTTCTGCATTGGGTTGAAATAAGAAAGAAGGAATAGCTTTATCTTGTGCAATACGTGTCATCAACACTCTCACGACATCACTTACTGACAAACCAGAGGCTTGAATAACTTGACTAGCAACATTTTGAATCTCTTCCGGTACACGTGCTTGAACCATGCGACTGGTAGCCATAGTGATTTCTCCTCTCTTAATTGTATTTCAATGTAGTACAATTGAAGTTCAATTTCAACTGTAAAGAACTTTTTAGAATGGAGAAATAGTTTGACTTAACATCCACTTGCTTTTTTTAGGACTTCACTCATACGTGTGCGCCAATCTTTTCCTTGTTTTTTAAAAGAGGCAATAACGTTTGGGTCAAGACGTAGAGTAACCGCTTGTTTAGGAGATTCAACGGGTGGACGACCACGTTTACGGCGCTCTTCTGTTACATACTTAAAAAAGGAGGGGGGTAAAACATCTTTAGCTGGCTTTAAGCGTGCAAGTTCTTCATCTGTCAATGGTGGAGAATCCACAGCGTCCCAATCTTCTTTTGCGTAATCACATCCTGCTTCAAAGGTTTTTTTGATCGTCATTGAAAACCTCTCTTTCTTTTTTATTCGCTTGATGAAAACTGATAATGGATATCGCTGCATTGCCAAGCTTTGCAAAAACAACAACTGTTGTGCCATCAGCAAAATGTCCAATAGCCTTCATGCGATTTGAATAGGTTGCATCAATAAGAGCGTGTTCCCAGTCAAAGTAAATAACATCAGCACAATCAAGCTTATGCTTATCAATGTTTATAGCTCTTTTTGGTTCATCCCACACTATCTTCATATATTTTATGTACACTTAAAATACGACATAGTCAATAAATAAAGTGTACGATAATTCGTATAAGTGTTTCAGAAGGATAAACTATCAATGACTAAGAAGCGTCGTGAGGGTTTGTCGGTTCGTGCATTTGCGAAAAAGATGCGTGTTTCTCCTAATGCGGTTGTTTCACGATTTAAGACAGGTAAATTTGATGCGGCTCTTTTTGAAGATGGTTCTGTCAATGAAGCCGTTGCAACAAGCATCTGGAATGAGAATCCAACAAAGCGCCCACCCCCATTTTTAGCGCCTGATGGACAACCGCGGACAAAGATCAAACAAGCCTCCACAGAGGGTGCCAATGAATACAAGATAAAACTGGAGCGAATGCAAGTTGCGCTAGCAAAAGAAAAAATTGCCCTTGAACGATTGCGCGAAACAACCGTTGACCGTGAAGAAGTAAAGAGAGCAGCCCGTGAGTTTGGAAGAGCGCACCGTGATGCCATGCTGAATTTTCCTCATCGTTTTGGAGCAAGCATTGCTGCACAAGTTGGATGTGATGCCGCAAGCCTGATAGGGGCTATTGATTATTACATGAGAACAGCTTTGCTTGAGGCTGTTCATATTCCAGTGCCTTTTCATGATCCTCATTCTCCAGAGTTAGAGAACTTGCAAGAAACGAATAATGGATGACAATGCAGTCGAAGAATTTTTCGCTAATGCCAATGACGCACGACAACCAGACCCACCCTACACGGTTTCGCAATGGGCGGATAAAAATCGATACCTTAGCACCGTAGCAAGTGCTGAACCTGGATTGTGGAGAACAAAGCGCACCCCTTATTTGCGCGAAATCATGGATAATCTTTCCTCTCACAAACCTATTGAAACAACAATTGTCATGAAAGGGGCGCAAGTTGGCATGTCAGAGGCAGGACTGAACTTTTGCGGTTATGCTATTCATTATAGTCCAGGACCCGCACTTTATGTGATGCCCACGGTTGAGACAGCGAAGAAATTATCAAAAACCCGTCTTGACCCAATGATTATGGTAAGCCCTGCTTTAAGCGAACGCATTGCCCCAGCGCGGGCACGCGACAGCGGCAATACAATGTTTTCGAAAGAGTTTGATGGTGGTGCATTGATGCTTACAGGAGCAAACAGTGCTGCTGGTTTGCGCTCTATGCCTATTCGTTATCTGATTTTAGATGAGGTGGATGCCTATCCTCTCAGTGTGGATAACGAAGGTGATCCGGTGATGATAGCGGAAAAGCGGACCTCAACCTTTGTGCAGAGAAAGATTTTTAAATTGTCCACGCCAACACACCGTGACACAAGCCGTATCGCCAAGGATTTCGTGCTTGGTGATCAAAGATATTATAATGTCCCTTGTGATGCGTGTGGTGTTCTACAGCCCATTGTTTGGTCACAAATCAAGTGGCCAAAAGGCGCCCCCGAAAAAGCTGTTTTTGTTTGTGCGCATTGTGGTCATGAACATGCCGAGCACAGAAAAACAGATCTCATGAGTGAAGAAAGAGGTGCGTGCTGGGTGCCAACCAGTGAGACAAGCAGACCGAACTTGCGTTCTTACCATATTTCGGCACTCTATTCCCCTTGGCTTACTTGGGGGGAATGCGCAAGAGAGTTTTTAGATGCCAAGGATGATCCAGCGCTTTTGCAGCCTTTTGTCAACACAGTGCTTGGAGAGCCATGGGAAGACAGAACAGGCGAAGTTGTTGATCCAGATAGCCTTTATGCAAAACGTGAAGATTATCCCCTTGCACCAGAACAAGCCGTGTTGTTGACGGCAGGCATTGATGTGCAAAATGACCGTTTAGAGCTTGAAGTGGTGGGATGGGGACGCAGTGAAGAAAGTTGGCATATTGATTATCAAGTTATCCCTGGTGATCCCTCTTCTTTTGAAGTGTGGGACCAATTGGATGAATATCTTGCAAAACGTTGGCCACATCCAGGCTATAAAGAGGGTATTAGAATAACGGCGGCTTGTATTGATACCGGTGGTGGACATACACAGGCTGTTTATAATTATGTACGCCCGCGTGAGGGGCGGCGCATCTGGGGCATTAAGGGACAGGCTGGCTGGCGCGCAGTATGGCCACGCCGCCCAAGCAGAAACAACAAAGGACAGATTAATCTTTATATTGTTGGGGTTGATGCGGCGAAAGATATTATCACAGCACGGTTTAAAAAATCTGGTCCTGAAGCATCGGGTGCTGGTGCAACACACTTTCATAAAAGCCTTGATCGGGAATATTTTGACCAACTGACCGCTGAAAGAAAAGTAATCAAATATTTTAAAGGCTTCAAGCGCATTGAATGGCAAAAAAGCGAAAAGGCAAGAAATGAAGCCTTGGACTGTAGGGTCTATGCTTATGCGGCTTTACAAGGTCTGATTTCGGCAGGAATAAACCTTAATCGAGAAGTCGATATTTTAGAAGAGCGTTTGGAAAAACTTAAAATTGAGGGCTCTTTAGAGCAGCCAACATCAGAACATGTGCCCTCTCCTTCTCCAAGAAGATCTCAGACAATACAGCCTAAAAAGAAGCCATTCAGAACAATGATGAATCCTTATATGCGAGGGGATTGGAGGTAATTTGTGGATGAAACTTTAGAACCAATGAACAGCAAATTTTCGAGACTGGAAAGTTTAAAAAGGCGGCGTGAGCAAATTGAAGAAGCTCTTTATTCGGGAGCACAATCGGTGCGCCATGGCGATAAGCAAGTCAGCAACCGCTCTGTTGAGGAACTTCGCAGAGCGCTTGAGATGCTGAATAGGCAAATAGCGGACCTTGAAGGGCGTAAAAGTGCACGCGTATTCTATTTTAACATATCACGAGGCTATTAATGGCTGGTTTGTTCAATAAAATTACGGGCTTTTTTAAAATTTCTCGTCAACACAATCCCCATTTTGAAGCGGCAAGCAAAAGCCGCCGTATGAGTGGTTTTGACCCCGCAAAAAAACATATCAATAAAGCCATTGAAGAATGCGGAGATACCATTGTTGCCCGTTCAAGGTGGCTTTATGACAATGAATCTCTTTATGGTTCTGCAACGGAGGAATGGGTCTCTGCGGCTGTAAGTGATGGGATTAAACCTTATCCTCGCATTGAAGGCTTTCAAGAAGAAAAGAAAAAGCTTTTAGACTTGTGGTGGCAATGGGTTGATGAAGCCGATTATGATGAAGATGCCAGCTTTTATGGTCTGCAAACAACCATTGCACGAGAGGTCTTTTTGACCGGAGAGTGCTTTGTAAGATTGCATTATGTTGATCTCTACGGGCGCTCTGGTGTGCCTCTTCAGTTGCAAGTTTATCCCACTGAAATGTTGGATCTCTCCTATAATGGACCGGCTGAGATTGAAGGCCATTACATTCGTATGGGAATTGAATTCGATGCCAGGGGTAAGCGCGTTGCTTATCATTTTTGGAAACATCACCCCTATGATGATTGCCCTTCCAACACAGTCTTTGAGAGCCAAGAGCGCGTGCGTGTCCCTGCTGAAATGGTCATTCATATCAAAGAGCGCCGTATTGCCGGACAATTGCGCGGTTCTCCCAAAATAACGCGTGCTATGACAAAGATCTTCCAACTTGAATCCTATGATGATGCAGAACTTGAACGAAAAAAAACAGCGGCTCTTTTTGCAGTGTTTATTACAGGCAAGGAATCTCATGAGGCAGAGTTAGAGGAGAATCGTGAAAAAACGAAAATTGAACAGAAGGTGGAAAAGAAGATTGAAGAGGTCCCCGAAGAGCATCCAATTTACCCTGGCTCGGTTAACGTGGTCGATGGTGAAAAACAAGTTACATTCTCAAATCCTGTTGAGGTTGGTGGCTCTTATGAGGCTTTTCAATTTCGCAATATTTCAAGAATTTGTTCTGCTCTCAATATGCCTTATGCCGTTGTGACAGGGGATGTTACGCGGGGGAACTTTTCCAATGTGCGAACCTCCATCATTCAATTTAGACGCCATGTCAAACAATGGCGAGAACATATCATTGCCTTTCAGTTTAATCGCATTATTTGGGCACGTTTTGTCGAAATGGCAGTGCTTGGCAAATGCGTAAATTTACCCGGATGGGAAGAAAATTCCTTGCCATGGCTTCAATGTGAAAGCTTTGCCCCACCCCTTGAAATGATTGACCCCATTAAAGACATTTCCGCAGAAAAAGAAGAAATCCGTGCTGGCTTGAAAACACGGCGTATGGCGTTGGCTGAACGGGGCTTTGATATTGATAACATTCATGCCGAACTCGAAGAAGAACGCACAGATGCGCGCACGCGGGGTTTATCCTTTGATACCGATAATGCGCTAGCGCCCTCAACAGCCAATCAACTGATTGATACGGAAGATTCAGAGACTTCTGAAACTTATGAAAGTAACCAAGACAGTAAGGCACATGCAAATGGTGAATAATCTCGACATGCCGTTTTTGGCATCCCGGCTTTTTGGTGTTCCCCTCATGCTTGCCTCCACAAAGCTTGATATTATTCTCAATGCTCTTGCACCACGGCTTTTTGCAGGAGAAAAGTTTCCCCCTAGAGCTTTTGCGCAAGGGGATACGGAAGCTTTCAGACCCCCTGAAACTTATGTAGTACAAAACAATATTGCCATAATACCAGTTCATGGCACGCTTGTGCGCCGTGGTGCATGGCTTGGGGCTTTATCGGGGCTAACTTCTTATGAAGGTTTGGGGGCTTCTTTTCGTGAAGCGATTGGGCAGCCTGATGTTCGCGCTGTCTTACTGGATATTGACAGTGGTGGTGGAGAAGCCGGCGGTGTGTTTGATTTGGTTGAAGAGTTTCAAACACTCTCAAAAAAATATAACAAACCCATTTGGGCACATGCCAATGAGGTTGCCTGCTCAGCGGCTTATGCCATTGCCTGCTCTGCTTCTCAAATATGGGTTGCTCGCACGGGTGTTGTGGGCTCGATTGGTGTTGTTTGTGCCCATCTTGACCAGTCCCGTGCAGATGAAAAACATGGGATTAAATGGACCTTTGTTTTTGAAGGGGATCATAAAGTTCATGGCAATTCTCATGAACCCTTGAGCGATACAGCACAGATAAAAATACAAGCAGATTGCGCCCTGCTCTACGAGATGTTTGTCGATTTGGTGGCGCAAAACAGACGCTTAAATGCTGCTGCAATTCGTGACACAAAAGCAGAAACTTTTATAGGCAACCAAGCCATCACGCTTGGATTAGCAGATGCGCAGGGGACCCTTGCGCAAGCTTTGGAAGCCTTAACAGCTTCCATTCACTCACCCCCAACAGCAATAAAAGAAGGAAAAAACACATGGCACGCACACAATACCGCGCCCAAGAAGAGGAAGATGAAAAGATCGTCGACGTCATCAATGACGACGAAGAAGACACTCTCGACATTGACGAAAATGCCGAAGATTTCGACGATGAAGAAGACGACGAAGAGGAAGACAACGAAGATAAGCAAGAAACCATAAAAGCGGCTCTTGAAAAGGAAAGAAGACGCGCACAGGCACTGACAAACCTTGAAAAGCAAGCAAAGCGTTTAGGTGTTTCTTTTGATGCAGCAAAAGCCATTCAAAGCGGCATGAATGTTGAGAAGGCTAAAAATGTTGTCTTATCTGCTGCTGTCTCGAAAAGTTCATCTTTAAAACTCTCGACCACAGCGCCCCATAGTGATGGGGCGAGCAAGGCAAAAATTCATACAAAATGGGAAGCAGCTTGGAGGGCAATAAAATGAATAATCAAGTTTTCTATGAAGATGTTCGCAATGGCGCTTATCTTGGACGCTATGATACGGATATGTCCAATGAAGAAGTGATTTTTGCGTCAGGAGCATTTGTTGAAGCCGGCACTGTTATGGGAAAAGTAACAGCAACGGAAAAATATACCCCCCTTAATCCAGCAGCAACAGATGGCAGCCAAACACCGGCAGGGATTTCTTTTGCCACTGTTGACGCAACAGGCGCCGATCAACGCGCCGTGATTACAGCACGCTTATGCACAGTGAAAGCTTCTGAACTGCTATGGCCAGATGCCATCACAGATGAGCAAAAGAACGCGGCCATTCAGTCTTTCGAAGACAAAAACAACATTCTATTGCGATAGGAGAATGCACACATGGATATGAATTTTTTTAAACATGATGCTTTCTCAAGCATCACAATGATGAAAGCGATTGAAAACTATGAGTTTCAACCTGGTCTTGTAAGCTCTCTTAATCTTTTTGAGGAAGTTGAAACCAGTACCACAGTGGTTGGGATTGAACGGCGTGATAATACATTTTCGCTTATTCAAACCAGTGAACGTGGCGCACCTTTGGCAGAAGGTGATAGAGAGGGTCGTAATCTTCGGTTTTTCAAAACAACACGGATTGCCAAAAGTGATACGGTGAAATCAGAAGAAATCCAAAACCGGCGTGAATTTGGCACAGAAGATCAACTCGAAACAGCAATGAAATATATTGCCAGAAAACAAAAGAAACTGATTTCTGAAATCGAATTGACATGGGAAAATATGCAGCTTGGCGCTGTTCAAGGTGTTGTGCTTGATGCCGATGGTTCTGTCATTGTTGATTGGTACAAGGAATGGGAAATTACACCCCCAAAGCCAATTGATTTTAAACTCAATGTTGAAACAACAAATGTTGCCGACCATGTTGATCAAGTCATTATGAGAATGATTGAGGCTTCAAAGGGGGCATTTTCTGATCGTTCACGAATTATTGGGCTTTGTGGAAATGAATTCTTTTCCAAATTGAAAAACCATAAAACAATTCGTGAGACCTATCTCAACACAGCGCTTGCACAAACACTCAATAGCGCTGGAGGTGTTGCAACACCAAGTGCCATTGGTTCTGGAAGCTTTGGCAGTTTTGACTTTGCAGGTGTCACGTTCATTAACTACCGGAGTGTTCATAACTATAATGTGAGTGCGAAGGCTGGAACAAAGCGTGCCATAGGCATTAAGCCTGATGAATGTCAATTCTTTCCTGTTGATGCGCCTGGCGTATTCCAAAAAACCTTTGCACCGGGAGAAAGCTTGGATTTTGCCAACACCGTTGGAAGACCTCTCTACACCATGTTGATCGTTGATCACGACCGTAATGCATGGGTAAAACCGGAGGTCTACAGCTATCCGCTTTACATCTGTACACGCCCAGAAATGCTGTTCAAAGCAGTGATTGGAGCGAAATAACATGCGATGGCACGGGTTGCTTCATAAAATGATTCAAGATGTACGCAATACCTTTGGGCAACCCGTCATCTACACGCGAAAAGACAATCAACAATCGTTTCGGATTACAGCGATTTACGGCATAAAACATTCAGAATCAGATGCTGGTGGGAGAATTCCCACAACAGTACCTCGAAAAGAACTTGATGTCTGTATCCATGATATCGGCGGCTTACCCCCAAAGTCTCAAGATAGTGTTGTCATTATTTCGCCTGAAGATACTTCTCAAGAGCACTTCGTGATCACAGAGGTACAAGCCTCTGAATCCGGTATGTACAAGCTTATTCTGCGGGAGATAAAATAAAGATACACTTATTAATTTTTTAAAATATGAAGTCACCTCTTGACAATATGGCAATAATATGTCTATTGTCGAATCAGGTGCTTGAAAAACACCGAACGATAAGCGGATAGATTACCGAAATAATCTCTTCCCGCCGAAATTTAAAAACTTTGACTCATCACATGCTTTATAGCATATAGTGATTTTGTCGGGTGTGGTTGCACTATACAATACCCTTGCGGGGAAAGTGTAACGACGGACTTATCGCCGTGTTTTTCAGCGCCCGGCACTCTCTTTAGAGTGTCAATGAAAAACATCTAACGATAAGGAGTTCACAATGACTCTCATTAAAATATCAGAACAAGCAATTGGGCAAGAAATTGTTCAAACTGTTAGTGCTCGTGATCTACACACATTCTTAGAGGTAAAACGGGATTTTTCCAATTGGATTAAAGACCGTATTAACAAATACAGCTTTATAGAAAATAAGGATTATATAGTTTTCGCCAATTTTGGCGAAAACCTCCAAGGTGGTCGTCCTTCTAAAGACTATCATCTCACTTTAAGTGTAGCTAAAGAACTTTCTATGGTGGAGAATAATAAGAAAGGTAGAGAAGCTCGTTTATATTTTATCGAATGTGAACGGCGTGCAAAGCAAGTAGCAACACCACAAGTTGACTATTCCAAGCCCGAAGCATTACTTGGTGTCTTAAATCACTTACAAAGCCAAATCGAACAGAAAGATCATGTGATTGCAGAATTGACTCCAAAAGCAGAGGCTTTGGATGGTTTAAAGCGTTCTGATGGGCTGTTCGGTCTTATTGAAGCAGCGAAAATGTTAGAGGTACGACCAAAAGATTTGACCGATTATTTGCGTAAACATGATTGGGTCTATCGACGGGCTCCAGGTGCGCCTCTGTTACCTTATCAAGATAAAATCAAGAAAGGCTTTATGGATTGCCCTGCGATTACCATTCAAAGACCAGATGGGACAGAAAAGGTACTCCCTTCAACGAAAATCACATCCAGAGGATTGGCATGTTTAAGAGAACAAATCTGTGGAGGTGTACAATGAATACCAGTATAGATTTTTTATGCGATTTGTGGATGGCGTTGTATCAATTTTCTGATCGTGATGATATTGAAGACAAGGCTTTTAATACTCTTATTGAGACTATGGATGCGATAGAAAAAGCTTTAATTTTCAAGCTTCAAGATGAAACCCCAAATGCACTCAAAATTTTGGCAATGATTACAAATTTTGGAACTTTAAGACCACCTCCGATTATAGAGTCTTTGTTGAAAGCTTACGAACCCAATTTAGACAATCCCATTAAAAAGGTTGCTTAAGGTAAAATATGTCCTTCCCCACTTCAAAGGTGGGGAGGAGGCTAAACTGTACATTCAAATTTATTGATTTGGGAGAATTTATTAATTTTGGCAAATTCGTCTGCTTTTTCTGCTTGCAAAATATGAACATCATAAGCTGCTTGCATATTAAGCCAAAATTCAGCAGTAGTATCAAAAAAATAGGCTAATCTTAGTGCGGTATCGGGAGTCACTGGACTATTTTCAGCAACAATACGTTCTATTCTCGTGCGTGGAACATTTAATGCTTTTGCAAGAGCATAAGCAGAGAGAGCATATTCTTTTAAATATTCCTCTCGTAAAATTTCTCCGGGATGAATAGCAATATAATTTTTCATCTCAAGCCTCCTATAGATCAATGATAATCTACGATTTCAACTTCATAGGCGCCATTAGAACGCCATTCAAAACAAATACGAAACTGGTCATTAATACGAATAGAATATTGACCTTTACGCTCTCCTTTCAATGCTTCTAAACGATTCCCTGGGGGACTGCGCAAATCTTTAAGATCAACTGTTTTATCGAGCATAAACAATTTCCTCTGGGCTATACGTACTAGAGTTGTGGGAAAACCTTTAGGTAGATTACCTTCTAAAAGATCTTTACACCGCTTATCCGCAAAAGATTCAATCACCAAGTCACCTTCATTCGTTCTTTTACGTATCATAACACGATACTAATATAAAGAAAAGGATAAATGTTAAATAACAGGAACACTCATGCATCCGCGCGAAACGATAAGAGAAACATTTGTTGATTTGATAAAAGCAGCCAAGACAACAGCTGGTGATAATGTTTTCAACATGCGTGACTTCAATTTATTTATTGAAGCAATGCCAGCCATTAATATCTCAACGCAAAACGAAACAATCGAAGATGGGCATGATTTTGGCTTAAGGCGGCGCATCTTAACAGTGGATGTTGAATGTTATAGCACACAAGAAAACGGAGCGTGCTTCGTCGACCAATTGGCATGGCAAGTTGAAGAGATTTTCCATGCCAATCCCAATCTTAACAACACTGTTGAGACATGCCACTTGCAAAATATTGCTTTTGCCTTTGGCGATAACGGGGCTCTAGCGCTCCATGGTGCAATTTTAACCTTTGAAGTCACTTACGTGACCAATATCCCCAACATGGATGAAGAAGAAGGCGGTGTAACAGCAAGAATCGTTGAACCTTTCTTAAGCTTTGAACCAGAAACAGGCGTGAGAAATAAGGATAAATACCATAAAATTGAAGGTGGACATG
>NZ_BAABIZ010000026.1:16663-16917 GCF_039543045.1 Bartonella jaculi | reverse complement strand
CCCAACGTCGTAGAGTGCTAATAGAAACCCCCAAAGCTTGAGCGGCCTTACCTATCCCAACAAATCTATTCATAATACGTATTATTACATAGATATAAATAGATTACAAGTAAACTGTGTAAACCCCCCAACAAATCTCAAGCATCTCCCCAAACACAAAGCCTTCAACAGCACCTGCAAGAATCCCTCGCAAGACACCCCGTTCGAGAACATCCTCCCTCCCAAGCTTCTTTCCAGAAATGCTTCCTCCAAAA
>NZ_BAABIZ010000026.1:14406-16568 GCF_039543045.1 Bartonella jaculi | reverse complement strand
TCCCTATGCTTAAAAGTCCTTCCAGAATATCCCCCTCTCCAAACATCTTGGTGAACATCTACTAAAAGCTCTCATCAAGCGCCCCTCTTGTGCCCGCCCAAGCACCTATTCCCCTTGCCTTTTTCAGCCCCCTCTTCTCGATGCATAAGCAGTGAGCAAAACACCACCTTCCTCACCAAAGCACTCTTCTAAAACACGCAATAAACACCGCCCCAACAAATCTCAAGCATCTCCCCAAACACAAAGCCTTCAACAGCACCTGCAAGAATCCCTCGCAAGACACCCCGTTCGAGAACATCCTCCCTCCCAAGCTTCTTTCCAGAAATGCTTCCTCCAAAACACCACCCTGCTCAACAGCACCCCGCTCTTCCTATGCTTAAAAGTCCTTCCAGAATATCCCCCTCTCCAAACATCTTGGTGAACATCTACTAAAAGCTCTCATCAAGCGCCCCTCTTGTGCCCGCCCAAGCACCTATTCCCCTTGCCTTTTTCAGCCCTTTCCTCCAACTGAGAGGAATTTATAAGGGATGATTACTTGACAAGAAGTCCACTTTTTGTTAGAAGTGCTGGAAATCTTTTACAACTTTCACTTATTTGTTGTGTGAATGAAATGTGTTAATGCATGCCTTTGTTTCGAAGGTGTGTTTTTCTTTTTTAATCACAATGAAAAAGTGTGTGATACGATACAATCACAAGAGGGTAGTACGATCACAAGAGGGTAGTACGGTCACAAGAGAGTCGTACGGTCACAAGAGGGTAGTACGGTCACAAGAGGGTAGTACGGTCACAAGAGAGTCGTACGGTCACAAGAGGGTAGTACGATCACAAGAGAGTCGTACGGTCACAAGAGAGTCGTACGGTCACAAGAGAGTCGTACGGTCACAAGAGAGTCGTACGGGTGTTATGGTTTTGAGATTACAATCTCGAAGTTATGGCGTTGATAATAAAGTTATAATATTGCGTTATATGAGTTTCTATAAACGGTGAGTATGATGAAAATTAAAAATTCGCTTAAAGCACTGCGGGAACGCCACCGTAACAATCGTTTGGTGCGTCGCAAAGGTCGTGTTTATATCCTAAACAAAACGAATCCACGTTTTAGAGCCCGTCAAGGTTAATGCTTCTGGGGGTTAATGCTTCTGGGGGCTGATGTTTCTAGAGGTTGATACTTCTGGGAGTGAGTGGTTTTTGTGCCTGCTTTTTTGCGGGCATGAAGCTTTTTTTGAGTTTCCTGCAGGTTTGTTTTTGGGTTACAAATCCGTTGTGTGACACCTCATGTGTTGAGGATTTGTTTTTATGAAGTTTTCTATCTTTTTAAAAACTTTACAATTAGAGAGCTTTTGTATTTTCCGGCGATTTTTTTTGCCTCCTTTGTTTTTTTGGTTTTCTTTTGTGGTAGTGTTGGTTGTTTTTGCAAGCAACATTTGTATGATTTCTTCTGGATACGGGCAAAGTCCTCCTTCACTCCCTGAAGATCCTCCTTCTCCACAATTGCTTTTGCCCTTAGATGATCTAATACCCAGCCCTTCTCCTTCTGCTCCGACTTTTTCTGATTCTGATTCAGAAGCAATCATTTTTGAAGATTCGGGCTCTCCACATCAATCTCATGTGCACAGGGCAGAGCAGCGCAGAGAAGCGGAGATATTACGTCTCCTCAAAGAATTGAAATTTTGTGCCGATGTTCATGAAGCGAAAAAGATAAGTCAGCAATTACAGCGTTTATGGTCACAATCGGGGAGTGACACGATTGACCTTTTGATGTCGTGGGCTGAAAATGCTATCAACGCCGACAATTATGGTCTTGCCCTTGATTACCTTGATAACATCCTAGCACTTCAACCCACTTATGCGGCAGCTTGGGCGCGGCGCGCTTGGATTCACATTCAACTGAGTGATTTTAAACTTGCCATGTTTGACCTTAATCATGCTCTAACACTTGAACCACGCAATTACAGTGTATTCTTTGAGCTTGGCATTACCATGGAAGCCACGGAGCGTCCACAACTTGCCATCAAAGCCTATGAAAAGGCACTCGAATACTATCCGCAAATGCGAAAGCTTCAAAAGCGCATTCAGATACTTTTAGAGCAACACTCTCCCCAAGCCCTTTAAACAAGTCCCCTGAACAAGGAACGAGAGCCCAATACTCTGATAATATCCTA
>NZ_BAABIZ010000026.1:6462-14309 GCF_039543045.1 Bartonella jaculi | reverse complement strand
CTAGCACTTCAGCTCACTTATACGGCAGCTTGGGCAAGGTGTGCTTGGCTTCACATTCAACGGAGTGATTTTAAGCTTGCCATGTTTGAGTTTAATCATGCTCTAAAACGCGCACACGTGATAGGCAGACGCATAGGCAGAGCCTATTCCAAGCGCGCTCATGACAGCAACACTGCCCCCTATCAAAGCCACTGAAAAGCCACGCGAATACACGCCGCAAATGCGAAAGCTTCAAAAGCGCATTCAGATACTTTTAGAGCAACACTCTCCCCCAAAAAACTTTAAATAAAGCCCTTTAAACAAGTCCCCTGAACAAGGAACGAGAGCCCAATACTCTGATAATATCCTAGCACTTCAGCTCACTTATACGGCAGCTTGGGCAAGGTGTGCTTGGCTTCACATTCAACGGAGTGATTTTAAGCTTGCCATGTTTGAGTTTAATCATGCTCTAAAACGCGCACACGTGATAGGCAGAGCACTTTCCGCACGCGCAATAAATAAAGAGAATACTCCCCCAAAATTGTATTAAACATCATTTTATATCTAGCAGAAGATCTCAAACTGCTTTATAAAAGATATGGTGTTCTGCGCTGCTCGACAGGAGATAACATATCCTGAGACCTTAGTGATCTCCAAGGGAGCTGTCCCTGATAAAGCTCGTGGGCTTTTTCATATGGCACCCACCTAGTGTATAGGTTCCCGGGATCAACTTTTTCCATCGGCTGTTGTGGATCACCACTTTTTTTGCACGAATGAAGTAAGTTGTTATAATGCTTTTTGGCGTGAAGTAGACCGCGATGATTTTTTCACGATATTTGTGAGAGCTTTTGTAAGTTTAAGGTATTTTCTTTATTGCATCTTTGTTACACCTTGTAGCCATTTATAGAATGATTGATAGAACAATGGCACAAAACACACAAGACTCACACTCTGCTTCATCGGTTCGCTCACAATTACGCGGGATCGGCTTATGCAAGCGCGATGCCCTCTCATCAGCAGAACGCGAGCTTTTTTCGCATCGTGCCTGTTGTCATTTGCTACAGAGCCTTGAACAAAGGGGGGAAGATTTTTCGCAAATGATTTTAGCGTGCTATTGGCCGATCAAATCGGAAAGCGACCCACGTCCTTTGTTTGCAGCTGTAACGGCGCGTGGCGGATGTTTAGCTTTGCCAGTAGTACTTGATTCGACCACCATGGTTTTCCGTGCCTTTTCGCAAGATACCGTACTAGAACCCATGCGCTTTGGCACGTTGGGTCCTGGATCAGAAAATGCTGTTGTCGTGCCAAACTTTATCATTGTGCCGCTTTCAGCGTTTGACAGCCACTGTCATCGTCTTGGTTATGGCGGTGGATATTATGATCGTGCTGTTGAAGCACTTGAAAAACAAGGTCATCAGCTTCATTTATTAGGTTTAGGTTTTTCGTGTCAGGAAGTTTCGTGTATACCGCATGCAGAACATGATCTGGTTTTAGAGGGAATTTTTACAGAAAAAGGTTTCTTAAAGCCTTAAAGTGTGATTAAAACGCTCATGCGTTTTTTGTTTTTAGGTGATATTGTTGGAGCAACGGGGTGTAGGGTTGTTTTTGAACAACTTCCACAGCTGATTGAAAAATGGCAACTTGATTTTGTTGTTGTGAATGGAGAAAATGCGTCTGGTGGTTTTGGCATCACCCAGGAGACGTATCAAGATCTTTTATCGATAGGTGTTGACGTTGTGACGACAGGCAACCATGCTTTTTCATGCAAAGAGATATTGCGCTATGTGCATGAGAACGATCGTTTTTTACGTCCAGCGAATTTTCCCAAAGACGTGCCTGGCAGGGGTTCGGGCATTTTCACGGCGAAGAACGGTGCTTGTGTTCTTGTAGCAAATCTTTTGGGGAGTGTTTTTATGCCGTGCAAAGCGGCTGATCCCTTTGAAACGGCTGAAAAGATTTTATCCGCTTGTTCTTTGATGGAGCAAGTAGATGCGATTATTTTTGACATTCACGCAGAAACGACGAGTGAAAAGCAATGTTTTGGTCATTTTCTTGATGGTCGTGTAAGCGTTATTGTAGGAACGCATACCCATATTCCAACGGCTGACGCGCAAATTTTAGAAGGTGGCACGGCTTATTTGTCAGATGCTGGGATGTGTGGGGATTATAATTCGTCTCTTGGAATGGATAAGGAAGAGCCTTTACACCGTTTTCTTCATAAGAAGAGGCAGAATCGCTATGAGCCGGCACAAGGACCAGCAACGCTTTGCGGTTTAGCAGTTGAGCTTTCAGACAAGACAGGTTTAGCGAAAAAGGTTTCAGCGGTAAGGATAGGTCCGCATTTAAAGCCTGATTTTCCAGATTTTTGGTAACACGCTTCGCATACTGTCTCTAGGCTTTGCACGCTGTCTCTGTAGGGCTCTTTTTGGCAACAGGCTTTTTCACATTCCCCGAATTTTAGTCCTATAAGGGGAGGTTTTCAGCAAAGGTTTACCCTGCAAAGAGCATTCCACAAAAGACATCCCACCTGAAGAGATGACCAGCTAAAAATTCTTGATCCAAGAACACTTTGCTCTAAAAGGATTTTTTTCACTTCACTTCCTCTTCACATCTCAAAGGACGCCGCCTCTCCTACCAGTTGCCGATCTGTGTAAACAGTCGTGCCTCTCTCGCGCTTGTTCCTGCTTCCCCTTCGTGCAGTTCACACCATAAGCTCTGCGGGGTAAGCCCAACCCTGAAGAGGCTTCCCCACAGTCTTTCCCTAAAGAGAAGTCTCTCACAAGGAATATTCCTGAAAGGAGCTCCACTAAAGGAAAATTTTCCTAAAAGGCATAATCTTAAAAGAAAGTAAGAACCCAAAAAAGTTTCTGCGATATCAGCTTTCTCATAAAAAGCTGCAGCCTTAAAAGAAGGTGCTCAGAGAAGCTCTGCTTCAAAGAAAGTTCCCCTAAAGAAGCCCCCCTGAAGGGGGAGGTTTAAACTGATATACGTTGAATGGTAGCACCACACCGTGCTCATTTTTCTTCTAAGCGTTCAAACCCGCGATCAAGATGATACACACGATTGACGATCGTTTTTCCTTTTGCTGCCAATGCAGCAAAATGGTTTTTCCTTTTGCCACCAATGCAGCAATAACAAGAGAGACGGAGGCACGTAAATCGGTAGCCACCACCGCACCACCGCACCACCGGAGCACCTCGCCACCGGAGCACCGCACCACCAAAACACCCCGCCACCGGAACACCGCACCACCAAAACACCGCACCACCAAAACACCGCACCACCAAAACACCCCGCCACCGGAGCACCGCACCACCAAAACACCCCGCCACCGGAACACCGCACCACCAAAACACCCCGCCACCGGAGCACCGCACCACCAAAACACCCCGCCACCGGAACACCCCGCCACTGGAACACCGCACCACCGGGACACCCCGCCACCGGGACACCCCGCCACCGGAACACCGCACCACCAAAACACCGCACCACCAAAACACCCCGCCACCGGAGCACCGCACCACCAAAACACCCCGCCACCGGAACACCCCGCCACCGGAACACCGCACCACCAAAACACCCCGCCACCGGGGCACCCCGCCACCGGAGCACCGCACCACCGGAGCACCGCACCACCGGGGCACCGCACCACCGGGACACCCCGCCACCGGGACACCCCGCCACCGGAACACCGCACCACCAAAACACCGCACCACCAAAACACCCCGCCACCGGAGCACCGCACCACCAAAACACCCCGCCACCGGAACACCCCGCCACCGGAACACCGCACCACCAAAACACCCCGCCACCGGGGCACCCCGCCACCGGAGCACCGCACCACCGGAGCACCGCACCACCGGGGCACCGCACCACCGGAGCACCGCACCACCGGAACACCGCACCACCGGAACACCCCACCACCGGGGCACCACACCACCGGAGCACCGCACCACCGGAGCACCGCACCACCAAAACACCCCGCCACCGGGGCACCCCGCCACCGGAGCACCACACCACCGGAGCACCGCACCACCAAAACACCGCACCACCGGAACACCCCGCCACCGGAACACCGCACCACCGGAGCACCGCACCACCGGAGCACCGCACCACCAAAACACCCCGCCACCGGGGCACCCCGCCACCGGAGCACCGCACCACCGGAGCACCGCACCACCGGAACACCGCACCACCGGGACACCCCGCCACCAAAACACTGCACCACCGGGGCACCGCACCACCGGAGCACCGCACCACCGGAACACCGCACCACCGGAACACCCCGCCACCGGAGCGCCTCGCCACCGGGACACCGCACCACCAAAACACCCCGCCACCGGAACACCGCACCACCGGGACACCCCACCACCGGAGCACCTCGCCACCAAAACACCGCACCACCGGAACACCGCACCACCGGAACACCGCACCACCGGAACACCCCGCCACCGGAGCGCCTCGCCACCGGGACACCCCGCCACCAAAACACCGCACCACCGGAGCACCTCGCCACCGGAGCATCTTGTAGATTTTCTGTTCTGTAGACGGTTGCCGTCTGCCCATCGCGTTTTATCTGCGCGCCCAAACGGGTGCGTTCTTGCACATGCATAAAGTGATTTTTGAAAATTGTTTCAGTGATCTGAGCAGTTTTCTTGAAAGGCGCCTCTTAAACAGGTTCCTTAAAAAGGAGTACTCTCCCCAAAAAGCCTCCCGAGCATGATACCCTGAAAAGAGCTCTCCACTAAAGGAAAATTTTCCTAAAAGGCGTAATCTTAAAAGAAAGTAAGAACCCAAAAAAGTTTCTGCGATATCAGCTTTCTCATAAAAAGCTGCAGCCTTAAAAGAAGGTGCTCAGAGAAGCTCTGTTTCAAAGAAAGTTCCCCCAAAGAAGCCCCCCTGAAGGGGGAGGTTTAAACTGATATACGTTGAATGCTAGCACCACACCGTGCTAATTTTTCTTCTAAGCGTTCAAACCCGCGATCAAGATGATACACGCGATTGACAATGGTTTCTCCTTTTGCTGCCAATGCAGCAATAACAAGAGAGACGGAGGCACGTAAATCGGTAGCCATCACGGGAGCCCCTTGTAGATTTTCTGTTCCGTAGACGGTTGCCGTCTGCCCATCGAGTTTTATCTGCGCGCCCAAACGGGTGAGTTCTTGCACATGCATAAAGCGATTTTCGAAAATTGTTTCGGTGATCTGAGAGATTCCGTAAGCCCGTGTCATCAGTGCCATAAATTGGGCTTGGAGATCGGTTGGAAAAGCGGGATAAGGTCCTGTTTTAATATCCACGGGTGTTATTTTTGTTTCTCTTGGATCTCGTTTAACGTGAATTCCTTCTGGTTTAATTTCGATATGGAGTCCGGTTTTTTGGAGTACTCTGAGCACTTGGGTAAGATGATTAGGATTTGCATTTTTGAGCAACACATCACCCCCGGCCATAGCCACGGCCATAGCATAAGTTCCGGCTTCGATTCGGTCAGGGATCACGTGTATTCTAGCCCCAGAGAGTTTTTTGACGCCCTCGATTGTGAGAGTTGATGTTCCTTCACCGATTATTTTTGCCCCCATTTCGTTAAGAGCTCGGATAAGGTTTGTCACCTCTGGTTCACAAGCAGCATTATAGAGGACAGTTTTTCCGTTTGCGGTTGCCGCAGCCATGAGCAAAACATGTGTTCCCCCGACAGTGACTTTAGGGAAACGATAGTCATCACCTTTTAATCCTCTTGGAGCTTTAGCGTGCACATATCCATTTTCGATAGCAATTTGTGCCCCCAAAGTTTTGAGTCCCTCGAGGATAAAATCGACGGGTCTTGTTCCGATAGCACATCCACCAGGCAGAGAGACATAAGCCTCTCCACAACGTGCAAGGAGGGGCCCGATCACCCAAAAGCTTGCGCGCATTTTTCTCACCAATTCGTATGGTGCATGTGTCGTGGCTATTTTTTGTGCTGTAAAATGGATTGTTCTTGCATTGTTGCAATCGCGGTTTGCTTTTTGTCCTTCGACGCTATATCCAACACCGTGATTATTCAAGATACGAATGAGGAGTTCGACATCAGCAAGATGAGGAACATTTTCTAAAGTGAGGGTTTCTTCGGTAAGCAAAGCAGCAATCATAAGAGGCAAAGCAGCATTTTTTGCTCCTGAAATAGGAATACTTCCTTTGAGGCTTTTTCCACCGATAATTTGAATAGAATCCATAGTAACTTTACTCTTTCCTTTGCGCTCCCCCTCCAAAGGTTTCGAATCCTTGGAAAGTTATTTTTAATACTGATCTTAGAACGAAGTTTTGCACGATTTGGTTGCAAAAACGCCATAAAAAAAACAAAATTGAAGTATTTCAGAGTGTACTCTGTGCTCTTTTCCGACTTTGCTCTTTTCGGCGTTTTAGGTTTTCACGCAATTGTTTTGCGAGGCGCTCTTGGCGTTTTTTTGCTTTTTCATCTTGATGATTCATTTTTTCTTGCTTTTGCTTTTGATGCATTTGTATCATTATCATTGCGCAACCTTTTGAGCCAGTTTTGAGCTTTCTTTAAGCACCCCGATACTGTTTTATAAGGAATGTATGTCATGACACAAGAGAGGTTTTCTTTCAAGAATGCATAAATGCTCTCTTGCCTATTTTTCAACAATATGGCACAAGGCAGCGCGAAGGTTTCAAAATGCTGCGGTAGCTCAGTGGTAGAGCACTCCCTTGGTAAGGGAGAGGTCGAGAGTTCAATCCTCTCTCGCAGCACCATTTACCCGCAGCATCATTACCCGCAGCATCATTACCCGCAGCATCATTACCCGCAGCATCGTTGCCCGCAGCATCATTACCCGCAGCATCATTACCCGCAGCATCATTACCCGCAGCATCGTTGCCCGCAGCATCATTACCCGCAGCATCATTACCCGCAGCATCATTACCCGCAGCATCATTACCCGCAGCATCATTACCCGCAGCATCATTACCCGCAGCATCCTTTTATCCGCACATCATTACCCGCAGCATCATTACCCGCAGCATCCTTTTATCCGCACATCATTTACCCATAGATCATGGCTGTGGATATTTTTTTAGCCTCTTCAGCACTGTGCCCCCTACCACCACGCCGTGCAACACCTCCACACACCCACAGACCTCTCCACACATCATTACCCACGCATCCTTTTACCCGCACATCATTTACCCACTTCGAATCCACGCACTACGCCACTTTTTATCTTTCATCTTACACAGTTTCTCACGCCCCTTTGAATTACCTCTTTAATTGCCTCTTTAAGAGACATGCATAATCACAGTCCTTTTATTTTCTCTTTTTACAGATTTACGCTGTACCGTTTTTACGATTACACAGAAAGCAATAAAGAAGCTTTTGATAAGAACCATATGAAACGCTTCTAAACAACAGGTTAGCAAGCGTAAAACAGAGCAAATTTACTCCAATCATCCTCCCCCTCTCCACCCTTTTCACCCACAGACTTTCTTCCTCATCAGCATTCAACCACCAGAAACCACTTCACAGACAACTACCCACAGAAGCTTTCCCATTCTTTCGCTTACTTTTCGGGGTATTTTTCATCTTATCTTTCTCTCAAGAGGCAACCTCAACCCAAACCTCCCCTTTGCCACCCTCTACCCTTCGCACCTTTCCGCACAAGCCCACGCCGTGCCCCCAACCACCACGCCATGCAACACCTCCACACCCACAGACCTCTCCACACATCATTACCCGCAGCATCCTTTTATCCGCACATCATTTACCCACTTCGAATCCACGCACTACGCCACTTTTTATCTTTCATCTTACACAGTTTCTCACGCCCCTTTGAATTACCTCTTTAATTGCCTCTTTAAGAGACATGCATAATCACAGT
>NZ_BAABIZ010000026.1:0-6364 GCF_039543045.1 Bartonella jaculi | reverse complement strand
CTACCCACAGAAGCTTTCCCATTCTTTCGCTTACTTTTCGGGGTATTTTTCATCTTATCTTTCTCTCAAGAGGCAACCTCAACCCAAACCTCCCCTTTGCCACCCTCTACCCTTCGCACCTTTCCGCAAAAGCCCACGCCGTGCCCCCAACCACCACGCCGTGCAACACCTCCACACCCACAGACCTCTCCACACTCCTCACGCTCTTCTCACATGCAACACCTCCACGCAAGCATTCCCTCTCTCCTCCAACTGCCCCGCTTGTCCTATTCCCTCACGCCTACGCCCTGCTTCTGCTCAAAATCACCCACGCCTACGCTCCTCTAGGGTATTTTCCATTTTCACACTGAATCTTGTCTCGAAGCGCTTAATTTGCTGGACCATTATCTCCAAGTTTTCATTAAAACGGTTAATTTCATTTTCGAGCTTGCGTATATAAGGTTCGTCACGATAAGCACGTTTCATCAGAGGCGGCATATCGGGCCAATAGAGCATCAAATCCACCCATTCGCGTTGAGCGATCCACAATCCTCCTTGACACTGTGCTTTATGCTCTTCTGGAAAAGTTTTTTGAGAGTAATGAGGGATAAGGATTTCGGGTTTTTTGGTTTTAATTTCCAACAATCCATTTGTTCCAACAAAAGCATCGGGAGAAAACCCTTTCATACGATCATCGGCCAGAACGAATCCAACACATTCCGGCTCGGTATGGGTGAGTGATCCATAAAGTTTCCGTGCGCTTGGTTCTAATTCCGTTCCGCGTCGCATAGAAAGCGTTGTCCCCTCTTCGACGGTTTTTCCCGTGATTCTTTCTCCAGCAAGTTTCATCATAAGGGAATGATATTTTGAGGTTTTTTGTCCCTGTTTTTTTCGTGCCATAACCATTTCAAACAAAGAAGCTGTGATCAAGCCATTCCGCGCTTGATGCCATTCCTCTGTTCCTTGCAGACAATTGACAATAATTGGCATAGATTCCCCCTGATGTTTTAAGCTTTTCTAAAAGCCGCTCGCTCACTTTTTGAGAAGCCCCCTTCTCTCTTTATGAAGTGCTTTTCTTTTGAGATTCAGCTCGATTTTTTTGAAATATTGAGCGATTGGTTTATCATGATCTTTTCCTTTTACCGCTGTGCAAAAGCGACTTTTAGGTATTTTGAGCGCTTTTCAATTTTCTCTTTGCGATTTTGCAAGCATTTTTTCCTGTCGCAATAAAGTAAAAAGCCCCAGTGGGCAAAACCCCCAGTGGGCAAGTCCCCTCTTGTGGGCATAAATACTTTTATAAGATATGAGAATTTCCACTATCCCGCTTAAGCCAAGCGCTCCCATGATCGCCTCCTCAGAAGGGCGCCTCCTCCCCATGCCCCAGCTTCAACGCTTGGGGGCTTCATGGTGCTCTTTTTTTACCGGCGTAAAAGGCTTCTCCCTCCCACTGAAGCAGTTTGAAGCTCTCATAAGCACGCAAGCTACCGTTCCAATAAGCATCCTCCCTAAGAGCCAAGCACTCCCATGATCGCCTCCTCAGAAGGGCGCCTCCTCCCCATGCCCCAGCTTCAACGCTTGGGGGCTTCATGGTGCTCTCTCATCCCACATGAAAAACCATGTAAAAAAACCATGTGAGAGAGAGCCCTTAAGCATCTCCCTTAAGCACACATTCGCACCTCCCCTCCCATAAGCGGGATCTGTAAACACACCACCCACGTGCCGTGTTCCCCAGGTCTTATCCCCACCTCCCAACATGAGAACTTTGCCACAGAGGACACACGCACCCAAACACTTCTCTCTTGGGGCTGCCCCCTATACGCTCCTCTCTGTTTTCCAAAAAAACAGAGCCCAAGCAAATTCTCTCTTTTCGTGCGCGCGCAAGAAAAACTTCCCCCCTGAGACTATATGCCTTGAGACTATACGCTTGAAACTATACGCTTGAAACTATACCGCTTAAGCGTCATTTTCTTGAGAATGCTCCACGCGCTTTATCGAAGCTCTCTTTTTCTTCAACGCACAATGCCTCCTTTGCAAAACAGCTTGGGCATTTTTCCTCTCTCTTAAAGCTTAAAGAGCCCTATCCCCATTGCAGCAATCCTTGCAGTTGGCATCCCACCTTCAAGGATTGCCCCACCTCCCACTGAAGCAGTTTGAAGCTCTCATAAGCACGCAAGCTACCGTTCCAATAAGCATCCTCCCTAAGAGCCAAGCACTCCCATGATCGCCTCCTCAGAAGGGCGCCTCCTCCCCATGCCCCAGCTTCAACGCTTGGGGGCTTCATGGTGCTCTCTCATCCCACATGAAAAACCATGTAAAAAAACCATGTGAGAGAGAGCCCTTAAGCATCTCCCTTAAGCACACATTCGCACCTCCCCTCCCATAAGCGGGATCTGTAAACACACCACCCACGTGCCATGCTCCCCAGGTCTTATCCCCACCTCCCAACATGAGAACTTTGCCACAGAGGGCACACGCACCGAAACACTTCTCTCTTGGGGCTGCCCCTAGATGCTCCTCTCTGTTTTCCAAAAAAACAGAGCCCAAGCAAATTCTCTCTTTTTGTGCGTGCGCAAGAAAAACTCCCCCCCGCTGAGACTATACCGCTTGAGACTATCCCGCTTGAGAGCAACTCCCTTAAGCACACATTCGCACCTCCCCTCCCATAAGCGGGATCTGTAAACACACCACCCACGTGCCATGCTCCCCAGGTCTTATCCCCACCTCCCAACATGAGAACTTTGCCACAGAGGGCACACGCACCGAAACACTTCTCTCTTGGGGCTGCCCCTAGATGCTCCTCTCTGTTTTCCAAAAAAACAGAGCCCAAGCAAATTCTCTCTTTTTGTGCGTGCGCAAGAAAAACTCTCCCCGCTGAGACTATACCGCTTGAGAATGCTCCACGCGCTTTATCGAAGCTCTCTTTTTCTTCAACGCACAATGCCTCCTTTGCAAAACAGCTTGGGCATTTTTCCTCTCTCTTAAAGCTTAAAGAGCCCTATCCCCATTGCAGCAATCCTTGCAGTTGGCATCCCACCTTCAAGGATTGCCTTACCTCCCACTGAAGCAGCTTGAAGCTCTCATAAGCACGCAAGCTACCGTTCCAATAAGCATCCTCCCTAAGAGCCAAGCACTCCCATGATCGCCTCCACAGAAGGGCTCCTCCTCCCCATGCCGCCACTTCAACGCTGGGGGGCTTCATGGTGCTCTTTTTTTACCGGCGTAAAAGGCTTCTCCCTCCTGCTGATGCACAACGGAAAAATCGTCTCTCTGATATTCCAGAGCCAAATTTTTCGCGACACACTCTGCATCCTGTTGCGATATGAAAAGGACAGCGTTGTGTTGTTGTGGTTCGAGTTTGATTTTGTTTTGGGTATTTCCAGCGTAGTAAAGAGGGATTCCCTGATAAAAGGTCTTAAGATAACTTGCCATAATTTTTACCACCAATAGTCGTTCAGCACATCACAGGGACGCAAACGATGCTGTTTTTCGTAAGAACCATAGAGATTATCTTGATAATCACGCATTGCTTTTTCATCTAGACAGGCGTGATAGGCATCACTATCGAGAATGAATGGCTGGAGTTGTGTATTTTGTTCGTCAATTTCGTGATTCATAACGTATAGATCAGCGATTTGCTCACTAACATCATCGGCATGAAGTGTTATGAGATCGAGGCGTAGGATTCTGTGAACAGTTTCGCGTTCTTCAATAAATTCCAACACTTCTTCGACATGATCGAATGGTCCCTCAACGGCTTCAGAGCTTTCATCTTCACAGAGAAGTATGATAATTTCATCCTCTTTAACGAATGGCACATTTTTCATGATTTTTCCCCCTTTGTATAGTTGATAACACACAGCTTTGACTTGACAAGGTCAAATATAGCGTTAGTCTTATATCCTCTATGGGGGATGTGTCAATAAATATTATCCTTAATAAAAGATATAATTTCAGTCTTTACGACATTCAAACGGCATATGTGAATAAAAATTTGCCCTCCTTTGTTCACCCAATGTCCTTGTATTGTTCTCTATTTGTTCTTACCCAACGCAACTATAAACAAGCAGGAGAGCTAAAATGAGTGATTTAAAATTGATACGATACTGGTGCACTCTTGACGCAAAAACACAGAAAGATATTATTCTGATGCTTCGCCAGTTGTCCGCCGCAAAAGAGTTAAAACCGCCTGTTTTTCCTCGTGAGAAAGCTGTGAAATAAGATCAATGAACTCTTTATCTTCAGGACTAGCGCCCTCTCCATAAAGGATATAATTCATACTGACATTAATTTCATGACAAACACGTGAGAGAGATTCAATAGTTGGTTCTTTCCCTTCAGCGAGAATAGAATGGAGGTACCCTGCGCCTTTACCGGCAGCGAGGGAAATAGATCTTTTTGACCGTCCACTTTTTTTAAGTGCAGCACTTAATCTTTGACGCCAACCATTGATATTCATAGTTTCACCATATAGCGCATCTTTTTTAAAAAACACGTCCTTTTTGTAAAACGGGCTTGCATTATCCTCTAAAAAGGATAAAATTAAGAAAACGAATTTCACTTTTTAAAGGGGGATAAAAGCTCATTTTCGGGTCAAAAGAACAATTCACCACCCCGAAGGATACAAAAAAGCGCCTCGAAAGCCCCGGAAAGCTCATGCATCTGAAGTATTGTACTCTTTATCCTTTGTCATCTACACAATCTCAAACTTTAGGGCTGGCTGCCCCTAAACATGCAAGAGCCCACTGTTAGAATCCCTAAACTCCTTTCCAGAGTCCACCATCTAACAGAACAAAATGGAACAAAACTGAAACACTTCACTCAAACGTATAAACTTTAATTAAACACCAATACCTACACAAAAAATTATTTTCGGTTTTGTCGTGAATAGAAATATATAAAAAACGAAGAAAGCGGATTGAAGTATGCAACACGCCAATCAACAAGAAACTCCACACTATGAATCGTCCACGCTTCCTTATGTTTGTTGGTATCAGAATGATTTTCTAGGGGGTGTCCGCGGGATGCGCGCCCATGAAATTGGAATTTACACGATTCTTCTCAACGAAATGTACGCCCGTGGTCGTCCTCTAGAATTATCGGTAGAACGTTTAGCGCGTCTTTGCGGTTGTGACAAGCGAACTTTTGCAAATGTTTTAGAAATGCTGATAGAAGAGGGGAAGATTTTAAATTTAGCGAATGGTTTATGGAATAAGCGCTGCGAAAATGTTTTTCAGGAGCGTGCAAAGTTGCTTGAACAGAAATCCTTTGCGGGTCGTTCTTCGGCACAAAAACGCAAGAAAATCAATGCAAGGTTTCAACAACTTCTCAACGAGAGTACAAGAGATGATAAACAAATCTCAGAATCTCAGAAGGGAGAAGAAAAGGAAACACCTTACGGTGTTTCAGAAAAGAAATTTTATTTGCTTGAGAGAGAGAGGGAGACAACGGGGGAGCAAGAGCAAGGGACAACAAGCGCAGATTTTTATTCTGTGGAACCGTCCTCACAGGACTCCTCCGCCCAATCCTCCTCCGCCCAATCTTGTGCAAGCATACCCACAAAACCAGCTGTAGTTGTTCCCCCTTCCCACTCACATAGCAAAGAAACCAGCGCGCAAATCTCTCGTAGAAAAACAGCAAATCTTCCGCCCAGCAGCGACGCTGTAGAAAGCGCTCGAAGCTCCAGCGGGAAAGCCAAGAGTCGGGTGGCGTCTCCCAAAGGGCAACGTCTTCCTAACGATTGGCAAGCAGACATTGGTGCAGCGATTTCAGAAGGACTGAATGAAGAGCAAGCACGTTGGCAAGAAAAGAAATTTCGCGATTATTGGCGTGCAAAGAGTGGCAAAGAAGCCCTTAAAGTCGATTGGCAAGCGACATGGCGCAATTGGTTTCGCCGTGAGATTGAGCGGATAAAAGAACATCAGGCAAGACTTGCTATTTTTTCCGCTTACCCCAGCAAGAACTCGCAGCCCCTCGCACCGCAAGGCAACAACACCGATGCCCTTTACCGAACTCTTATCAACTACAACACAGGTTAACAACCACCCACAGCGCATCAACTTCGCCGTGAGATTGAGCGGATAAAAGAACAGCAGGCAAGAGGTTTTTTCCGCTCATCCCAGCAAGAACTCGCAAACTCTCGCACCGCAAGGCAACAACACTGACACCCTTTACCGAACTCTTAATCTACAACCACAGGCATGAACATGAAAGCACTTCTCCGCCTCATCAGCAAACACACAAAACACTCTCTGTTTCATAACAAGCCTAAACAGCTCTCTAGAAAGCCCTACCCGCTCCAACGGGAAAGCCAAGAGCCGGCACGATGCCCCCCAAAAGGCAACACCTTAAAGTCGATTAGCAAGCAGACAGCAACGATTTCAGCAGG
>NZ_BAABIZ010000025.1:1545-17991 GCF_039543045.1 Bartonella jaculi | reverse complement strand
AGCATGAACAATAGCACCATCTAAATTAATAGGACCACCTAAATCTGTATGTAAAACCGCGTGATCCTTGCCTTTGCTACCTTTTCCAGTAATCTTAACACCATCGAGATTTACCTTCCCAGCTAACGTCGAAGAAACCCCATGACTGTTCATGAAGCTGATTGATCCACCTACCATCAAAACTTCTGAATGATCATAACTTAAAAGGCTTGCCTTCCCATCACGCGTCTTAATTTCTGTATCCTCTAAAAGAACAAATGAATCCTTTGTTGCATCAACAGCCTTATGACTTTCCTCAATAATTCCCTTCTCTACCTCAATTATTCCATCGCTAGCATAAAGAGCTGTACCTACATTCTTGAGCATTGGATTTTTCAAAACAATCTTTCCGTTCTCTGATACCGAAACACCGCGTGTAGAAGATTTATTAGAAACTTCACTGCTAACGTTTATATTCTCTCCATCAACTGTAGTACCTATCCCCTTTACTGTTATAGCAGTATTAGAGGAAACTTTAGCATTCTCATTCACAATCTCATAATACTGATACCTCATCGTATCCGTTTTGCAGTTATTGCACATATAATGTAATCCATCATAAATAAGCTTCTTCCCCTGATCATCATTTTTGACATACGCTCTGCTAATTCTGGTCACTCCGCTAAGGCTCTTATAATCAGTATACCCACTAATATTACTTCCACTAATCCTATTAAGGCTATTATAATCACCTCCAAATCCGTTATTCTCCCCCATAGGAAGAGAAACCGAGAGTATATTAGGTGGACTAGAGGGCGTGATAGGAGTAACGGTGATATTATAAGATGGGCTACTATACCCCTCTGCGTTTGCACAACCCCTTATTCCATTTTGGAGCAAAGAAAGAATAGCCGTTGTAAAACTACATAAACATACATGATTTCTAAATACTTTAATCATAGTTCCCTCGAAACTTTACTGCCCCTCTCATTGAAAACAAAAGCACTCGTAAAAACGTCTCGATGAGCACATCAAAACAAAAAAGATGTAACCAAAAGAATGCGCCTGCTGCTCATTTGACCCGTGCAATGAATTACCCAAATAAACTTGGTGCAAAATCCCCCCCCAAGATAACAACCGATTATAGGTAAATAATCATATAACACAATTTATACGTGTATAATGCATTCTGTATTTCTTGTAAAGTGAAAATAAAACCATAAAGTGCAATACAACAAAGAGAACAATCTATCATTGTGGGGCTTGAAAGATTGACAAAAGATATGCGTGAAAAAGATTGCTAAAATCAGTAACAGGCGAATTAAAAACTAGACTTACGAGGCATCAAGTACCATAGTGGATAAATCAAATCCATATAAAGCAAGACTAACACTAAGCTTCCTCGGTCATTAAAGAGCCCCGAGAAGCAGTCACTGTATCGTATCATTATCACCAAAAACTTTAAGGAAATTCACTTTAACATAGAAAGGCGTTTTCACGCGTAAAATACAAAAAAATATTATGCCTTCTTTTGCTCGTATCAAAGAGCGAGGATTTTTTGATATCAACACAGATTGTTATAAAACAAAAAGGCAGCACACTGTGCTGCCTTTTATATAAAGGTACATATTGTACCTTATCTTAGAACTGATAACGCAGTCCCCCAGAAAAACTGGTACCAGAAAAACCAGCCTTGGTAAGTTTATGCTGATAAACCAGATCACCATGAAGAGAAAACTGCGAAGACACCTTAGCATTAAAGCCTAATCCCGTTTCTAGGGAAGAACCAAAAGCACCCAACTGGAAAGCATCTTTGAAATGGACAGTTTGTTTTCCTCCAAAACCATGCACAAGATGAAGCTTACCATAGAAAGCAATAGCATTCACTCCTTCAGATCCTGTAGGAACCTTGGTCAAACGTCCACCAACACGTGCTACCCACTGATCAAGTTTGCCCATCTCAATATCAAAGTTATCGATATCACGGGCCTTATTAAACTGGAGATGTTGATAAACAACCTGAACCTGCGGATCAAATACAAAGCCTTCACATCCTGTTGCAAATGTCTGACCACCAATCAAAGAAACGCTTAAAGGTTTACCCTTTAATGTTGCTGTCTTGCCCCGTGCAAGAGTGACAACATCACCTTTGAAGAGACCATAAGATAAAAGACCATCAACATAGAAGCCCGCTTGATGTTGCATACTACCATATGCTGTAGCAGTCCATTTATCAAATGCACTTTTTTGGCTCTGTTCAACATCCACAGGTTGCAGAGAAAGCTTTCCATGAGATCCCATAACACCAAAGGATATAGCGTTATCAGCATTTTCTATTGTTTGTAGCAACACACCTGCCTCTACACCTTTATAGCTCATGTCACTTCCGTAACCATACTCAAATGCGGACAAATCTGAAGCATAACGATAACTTCCACCATAGCCACGCAAATATAAAGCAGGATTTTCACGAATTTCCATCATTCCATTGGAAGTAGTCCGTAGTAACTCCAACTGTTTATTCTGATTGCTAATATCCATCAGACCAGCATAGAATACGCTATTTGGTAAAGTCAAATAAGTCGGAACTTGCGGAACAACAGATCTTACAACGCCTTCGGAATGAGAAACTGATCCAACCGTAGGCACAACACTTGCATCAAAACCACCAGATTTAACATACTGATTTTCTAGACGGAAATTCCAAAATGCTCCACCGTCCTTCATAAATTTCTGACGAACATGTTCTTCTGACGAAGTCATTTCTGGACTATAAGAACGAAGAGTGTATTTGTAAGGTGAGTTACCCAGTGCAACATAATGACCATTTAGTTGGAAAGAATCTCTTTCTGCTTTTCCATAGACCTGAATAACAGAAACACTATGTGCTATTTTATCACTTCCGTTGTTTTCTCCTGCACTTCCCGAAACACCCTGCACATGCAGCACAGTTTTTCCAGAAACATCACCAAGAATCAAGAGCCTATCGGTTACTTGTTTATTCTCTGGATCGTTAGGATTCAAACGTGCATTGAGATAAATTGAAGCGTCACCAGAAGCACTGTAGACAGTACCTGCTCCTTCTCCGATGCGAAGTGTCTGATATCTCGACTCTTCAGTTTCCGAAGGCGAAAATTCTATACGGCTATTTACAAGATTTACAGAAGAAACACATGAATCTATGCACTCTGAACCGGGTGTTCCCCAACTCTTATGCACACTTCTCTTTAGAATCCACTCTGATCCATTGGTCAAATCTAATTGAGCATAAGAACCTTTCTCAACGCGTGCACCACCTACAATAATAGAATTATCAACCGAAAGCGATATATTAGAATTATTCTCAGCCATCAATAGCAAATCACCAGAAAGGGTTGCTTTGTTTTCTAAGGAAACACGACCACCAGAATTATTACCATAAATAGCTATATTCTTTAGGACCTCAAAATCAGTTTTTTTCAAGGAAACCACCCCGGTTACGCCCGTAGGTGCTTTCTCTGATGAGAGTACCGCACTTTCCTTAACACTCCTTGTTTGTCTAACAGGATTCCTATTTACAACCTGCTTCTGCTTATTTGCTGATCTTTGTGCCGTGCCATCAAAATATATACCGTAGGCTGTACCACCCTCCACTCGAACAGTAGAAGATTCGATATTAGCGCGATTGATAGAGGAACGAGCATCAGAAGATCTTTTTCTCCTAGAAGAATCGGTCTTAACAGCATCACCATTCCCCCTAACCCAGAAAGCACTGGCATCAGTAACAACATTTCCCTCAGCAAAATCAACAGAACCATTATCACTCAATAGAAAAGCTGCACGCCCAAACCTCTCTGTAGCACCAGACTGCTCTTGTGTTTTCTTTGCAGTAATGCTCACTTTGCTTAATTTAACACTTCCCCCCACTTCTGACCTCACAGCCACTCCGTCTGTAAGAGTAATCGTCCCAGATTCCATGGTTATCTCACCACCATTACTAGCCAGACCAGCTGTTGCCAAATTACCCGCCACATTAATTGTTGTATTACTTAAATTAACAGACGATCCAGAACCCGCCAAAGCCCCTACATAATGAGCATTGACCGATCCGTCGTTCATTTGGACCTTGCCACCTCTTTGTGCCTCAAGCCCAATCAAAGAAGATTGTACTGTTGATTTTTTGTTCAAAACAACTTCTGCACCATCATCTGCAAGCACCGCACTCACAGCCTGTAATTTAGTAACATCAACATTATTTTTACTGTCATAAGAATCTGCACCACTAATGGTAGCACTTTCTAGATTAATAACGGTATTTTGTTTCTTCGCATGCATAGAATGCTGATTTTCATCACTTGGTTTCAGTATAAGATTGTGCATCGTATGTGATTGACCATCATTGCACAAATAAGCAATTTGCAATTCTCCCGCACCATTTTGCTTCGTATCATTACACTGAGAAGAAACAGTTTTTTTATCAGCATTCTTAATGGGCACAACAGGAACAGCAGTAGATGCCCCTGTTTCCCCTGAAGCAGCAGATAAAATACGCTGTACAGGTACATTCCCCCTAGATACAGAAACAGGTAAAGAAGTAGGCGTTATAGTTTCAGATCTCCCAAGTGTAGCGGATACCACAGACGCAGAATCCCCACGTGGAGCAGCAGTAGAAGATCCAGGGGATAGAGAAATAACCTCTACAGCGTCATCAGACCTACCAAGTGCACTAGACGATGAAAGAACATAGGTTGCTTCTTCAGATTCTTCAGATCCCACAACTGAACTAGATTGGGTAGATTCTGCAGGCATAGAATTTTCAGATGAAGAAGTCTCTGATTCCTCCAGTTCCTCAGATCTCCTATGATCAGCAGCTGAACTTATAGGTGCAGGCTCTTTAGATACTGAATTCTTAACAGGTTCGGTATAAAACAGATCTTCCACTATCTCAAATCCTTCAGGTATCTCAGAATCAGCAGATGCAGAACCACTCAATTCAGTAGAAGGTTCAGTGCTTGAAGGAACAGATATCGCATCTTCATCATCTTCATCACCATAATCATCATCTTCATCATAAGCATCATCTTCATCATAATCATATGAATCTTCAAACGTTTCAGATCTTGTAAGTGAATCACTTCGAGGAGGAATAACAGGTGCAGAATCTTCAGAAGAGCCAGAGACATGAGATATAACGGATACAGTATCTACAGCACCTATTTTACCAACATTAGGACCAGCCGTCTCGGCAATATTTGCAGTATCTACTTCACCACCATTAGGATCAGTTGTCGTGGCAATATCAGTATCAGTTGTCCCTTCACTAGAAGCAACTAAAATACTCTGAGAATTACTAGAAGTACCTTGAGAAAGATCAGTTTTATCATCGGCTGCATCATATGCCTCAATAAGAGGTACAAAATTTTTGTTTTCCAAACGAAAATCCCAAACATTTGTATTTTTTCCAACCAATTTATTATCAAAATATCTCATTTTCGGAGGGATCATCGGACCATAAGCACGAAGAACGTACTGATAAGGCAAACCGTCCAGTGTAACATAACCACCGTTCAAGATAAAAGAATCCTTCTCCGCATTTCCAAAAACCTGAATAATTGAAACACTATAAGAATTGTTGGATTTTTCATCTTCTTTATCTGTTTTTTTATCTGTATTTTCTGAAACACCGTTCACATATATCGTAGTTTTTCCCGAAACATTACCATGGATTAAAAGCCTATCAGAAATCTGCGCATTACTCTGCCCGTCACTCGAATTGCTAATACCCAAACGCGCATTGAAGTGAATTTCAGATTGACCAACAGCAGTGTAAACCGTGTCATTTCCTTTTCCGACACGAAGTGTTTGATAAGCGCCATTTGCATTTTCTGGAAACACAAAACGAATAGTACTATCTGCAAGACGTATAGATGACACACATGAATCTATACAATTCTTCCTTTCCGAACCTTCCTTTTGACTTTTTGTTACATACCACTCTGACCCTCGAGAGAAAAAAAGGCTAGCCTTAGAAGTTTCATCAACAAAAGCACCACCTTTAATTGTAGATTTATCAACAAAAAGAGATAAATTGAAACCTTCTTCAGCTTGCAACAATAAATTACCGGAAAGATTTGATTCGTTCTTTAAAATGACGGAACCACTCAAACCATCACCATAAACGGCCACACCCTCTGGAATCTGAAGAGAAGTCTTTTCCAAAAGAACTGCAGGTGTCCTAACTACATTACCTAACGCAGAAACTCTCTCATCCTCTGACGTAAGAGATTCCGCATCCTTTAACGCAGAAACTTCCTCTTCAGGCATGTAACTAAACTGTACACCATAAGCCTTTTTCCCCATTACTTTAATCTTTGAAGATGTGATATCAGCACTAACCTTCATAGAGCCATTAGATAAAGCGGCTTTGACCTTTTCATCAAAGCTCCCAATGACTCCACCCAAACTAGAATTACGGGCATCAACAAAACCGCCATTATCAACGGTGGGTTCATTAAGGATCCATACTACAGAGATACCAGAACCTTCAAAATCTACTTGATCAGCGGAGACAATACCCCCTTCTATTTGGAATAAAACACTCTGAGCTCCCCCAGGACTTTCTTTGTCTTTTTTCTCAGTAATTTTAACATCCTTCAGAGAAACAAGTCCATCAGCCATCGACCGAACCACCACTCCTCCAACTGGAAAGGCAATTGATCCAGATTGCATCGCTACTATGCCACCTTCAGCACTTTGCAGACCGACTGCTAGCAAATCATCGATTCTATCAGAAAGCCTTTCCACATCAATATTCACATTCTGCAAAACAATAGCCCCCTCATAAGCTGTAGCACCTATATAAGATTTTTTGATGCTCCCATTCTTCATCAAAATCTGTCCACCCTCGCTTGCCTCAAGCCCAGCCAAAAATCCCTTAATAGTTGATCCATCCAAAACAATTCCTGCATTCCCTTCTGCAAACACAGCACTCCCCAAACCTACCTCTTCATTATCTTCCTTACTTCGCTCACTCCCCCGCTCATCAACACTAAAATCAGAAGAAGGCCCTGCAGTAGTGATATAGACTCTGTCCATTTCAATAATTTTTATTCCAGAATTGTCCTCTTTTTCAGAACTGTCCTCATTAAGAACAGACTTTTTTTCATTATCATTAATACCTCCTTTTACATGCACAGCGTTATCGCCAAATTTCTTTACATGAATACCACCTCGCTTTATTTTGAGTCCTTCACCATTCTTACAGACAATGGATCCACGCTGTACATCATAAGCCTGAGCCTTACATCCACTCTTATTTTGTGAATTAGCACTCTGTGCGCCACTTTGTACAACACCCTGTGCATCATTCTGACCACCATCATTCTGTCCACCATCTCCCCTTTTAACACCTTGCTGATTAGAAACCTGTTCAGAACCACCCTCTGCCTTAGCTTTCTCTCCATTCTTCTCCCCTACATTCTGTTCATTACCGCTTCCAGAAACTTCGCCTCCTGCGCCGCCATTTTCAACGTCTTTTTTGCCGCCTGTGCCAGCTTTTTCTTCTTTAGAGTTTTCTACTTTACTTTGTTGCTGAGCTTCTGCTTTAGGAAGCACTTCTGCAACTCTCCCTGGTTCTTTAGGTGCAGAACTGCCGGAGCCAATACCCAAATAACTTCCGATTACTCCTAGCCAGCTAGCCCCCATAGAGACATCCACACTCTGCAAAAAGACGAAAGCGCTCGTTGTAAGCGCGCACCAACGCGTACGTTTTCTAAATACATTGATCATGTGTCAAACTTCCTAAATATAATTTGTAAAAGCACTAGAATTGAGTGAAAATAATAAGCAGTTCGCTCTTAACACATGTTAGACAGCTTTACAACATAATGTTTTTTACAAAAAAATCATTTTGTGCATATCAAAGTATCTAAATTAAATTTTAAAATGAATGAACTCTTTGTAATTAATAAAAGGATGAAATAATGATCAAATATTTTAAATGGATAACTTTTGTCTTTATTGTTGCTACCAGCTTTGCAACATCTTCATGGGCAAATGTAAGTATTAACCATGCGTCAGGTACCACGAGTGTTCCCACCTCTCCTCAAAAGGTCGTTGTATTTGACCTTGCATCACTTGATAATATGAAACGCCTTGGAATCGAAGCGGTTGCTGGTGTTCCTGAAGGAATAAAACCCTCCTATTTGCAACAATTTGATGATGCAAAATATGAAAAAATTGGCACCCTTTTTGAACCTAATTATGAAAAAATTGCCACTCTTCAACCCGATCTCATTATTATCTCCTCGCGGACTCAGGCTAAATATAAAGATTTATCCAAAATCGCTCCAACTATTGATCTCACAGTAGGAAATCAAAACACCCTTGAAGATATTAAACGAAATGTGTCTATCCTTGGAAAAATTTTTGGTAAAGAAAAGGAAGCTGAGCAAGAAATTGCGGAACTTAACAAAAATTTAGCAGAAGTCCGCAAAAACACGCAAGGGAAAGGCACAGGGCTTATACTTATGACTTCTGGTGGCAAGATAAGCGCTTTGGGTCCACAGTCACGTTTTGATATTTTCCATTCCGCTTTTGGAATTGCTCCTGCAACCGATAAACTAACCGTGCAAAAACATGGACAACCTATTTCTCCTGAATTTATTCTTGAGACCAATCCTGATTGGTTATTGGTTATTGATCGCGATGCAGCAATCGGGCGAGAAGGACAATCTGCAGCACAACTGCTGAACAATGATCTTGTTAAACGCACGACAGCTGGAAAACAAAACCAAATTATTTATCTGGATTCTTGGAGCTGGTATAGAGCAAGTGGGGGTCTAACCGGGCTTAACGAAACAGCTCAGCAACTCAATCAAGCCTTTACAAAAAGCAAGTAAACACACAAAGAATTTACTTGTCATAAAGTAAATCATAAAATAAAGCTTTAGGAGCAGAAGTTGTTTGTGAAAAACCTCTGCTCTTCTTTATTGGAAATATCGTAACGTGAAAAATTATTGGATAGCCATAATAATTCTTCTCCTACTGTCTATCCTAAGCATTTTTGTTGGTTATTCTGATGTAACACCTTTCAACCTGTTATCAGGTGATTCGCATGCATGGTTTATTTTCTGGCAAACACGTCTTCCTCGTACAATTGCAGCACTTTTAGTAGGTGCGGCGCTCGCACTCTCAGGCATGATTATGCAATTGCTTGCACGCAATCGTTTTGTAGAACCATCAACTGCTGGAACCGTTGAATCTGCTTCTCTTGGCATTCTTTTTGTCATGATTTTCCTGCCCAATATACCTGTTTTAGGGAAAATGCTCGTCACTACAATTTTTGCCATGACGGGCGCGCTTCTTTTTATGTTTTTATTACGCCAGATTCCTCTAAAATCTGTCCTTATCGTACCACTCACAGGAATTATGCTGGGCTATGTCATTGGCTCCTTAACTAATGCTGTTGCTGATCATGAAATGCTTCTTCCTTCTCTTCAAGCTTATTTATTTGGCAGTTTTGCAATGATTCTTGAAGGAAAATACGAACTGTTATGGCTCTCTCTTCCCCTGTGTATTCTTGCCTATTTTACCGCCGATCGTTTTACAGTAGCCAGTCTGGGAGAAGATTTAACCAACAACCTTGGGCTCAATTATCGCACTGTCATGCTCTTTGGTCTTTTTATTGTTGCATCAATCACCGCCGTTGTCGTCTCTACAGTTGGCCGTGTTCCTTTCGTTGGACTGATTATTCCAAATATCGTTTCAAATTTCATGGGCGACAATATGCGCCATACTGCTCCTTGGGTAGCAATGAATGGTGCAGTGCTGGTATTAATTTGTGACATATTAGGACGAATAATTCATCCTTCTCTTGAGATTCCCATCAGCACCATGATGGGAATTATTGGGAGCTTTATTTTTATTATACTGCTTTTACGCTGGAGAAAGCATCTTGGATAAAAAGAAAGCAAAAACGCTTCTACTGACAACGCTTATCATAAGTGCATGCGTTATCATCAGTCTTTATATGACATGGAATATCAATATTTATACGTGGAAATTCCGTTTAACGAAACTTATCTCTCTGCTTCTCATTGCCTACACAATAAGCGTTTCTACCGTTTTATTTCAAACAGTCGTTAATAATCGTCTTCTTACGCCTTCTATTATGGGGTTTGATCAACTTTATATTTTAATAAAAACCATCACGATTTATTTTCTCGGCTCTCTTTCTTTGCCTTTTTTTAATGAAGAAGGACAGCTGATTCTTGAGGCTTTCATTCTCATTATCTTTTCAATAAGCCTTTTTCGCTGGCTATTTTCAGGGAGCCTCAAAGGGCTTCATTTAACCCTCTTGATTGGCGTTATTTTAGGTGGCTTTTTTTTCAACTTACGTATGTTCATGCAATTGCAATTGAATCCAGATCAAATGATGAATTTAACGGACATCATGTTTGCAAATTTTAATAAATTCAATACGTCATTAATAAGCTTTGCCACAATCATTGTCTTCCTTGTGAGTTTGATTGGTTGGCGTTCACGTCACTTGCTTGATATTCTTGCTCTCGGACGCGAGAACGCTCTCAATCTTGGAATTGATTATCATAAAAGCACTACCGCTATTCTTATTTTTGTTTCTATTCTCGTATCCATTTCCACAGCACTTGTAGGACCTGTTACTTTTTTTGGACTATTAGTTGCCAACCTTTCTTATGAACTTTCCCCACAAGCAAAACACAGTATTATTGTTCCAATTGCGATATTATTGGCTATTATTTGTTTGGTCGGTGGACAATTCATTTTAGAGCAAATTTTCAATATGGCAGGACGCTTGAGTTTCATTATTGAATTTTGTGGTGGAACTACCTTCTTAATTTTACTGATGAAGGGAAAATTAAAATGATTGAAATCAATCATCTTTCCAAATCTTATGGAGCTAGATTGATTATTGATAATTTATCCCTTCAGCTTCCCAAAGGAGGAATTATTTCTCTCATTGGCCCCAATGGTTCCGGAAAATCAACTCTTTTGATGCTGATAAGACGTCTTTTACCATATCATAAAGGTACAATTAACGTCGACAACCTTGATATTTATAAAATACCCCATGATATTTTGGCGCAAAAACTTTCAATTCTGCGTCAAGACAATCCTTTATCCTTTCGCTTAACCGTATACGATTTAGTCAGTTTTGGACGCTATCCTTATTCCAAAGGCTGGTATAACAACGAAGATAAACAATTTATTGATAGCGCACTCCGATATCTCGGCTTACAAGACCTAAAAGATTGCTTTTTGGATGAGCTTTCTGGCGGACAGCGTCAGCGGGCTTTTATCGCGATGGTCATCTGTCAAGATACCGATTACCTTCTGTTAGATGAGCCATTGAACAATCTTGATATGAAACACTCCGTTTCCATGATGAAGCAATTACGTCGCACAGCTGATGAGCTCAAAAAAACCATTCTCATCGTCATGCATGATATTAATTTCGCATCATCCTATTCGGATATGATTATTGCACTCAAGAATGGTAAAGCAGCTTATTGTGGAACCCCAAAAGAAATTATGCAACCCCAAATTCTTAAAGATATTTATGATATAGACATTCAGGTCCAAACAATTCATGGCGTACCAATCGCCCTTTATTATCAATGAGTTCCTCTTATGAATTAATAATCACTAAGTTTCTTTTTTTTGAGCTTGCGTGGCCTGCAAAATCTGCTAAAAGTGACAGCGCTCCCATATTGGGGAATAGTTTAATGGTAGAACAGCGGACTCTGACTCCGTCAATCTTGGTTCGAATCCAGGTTCCCCAGCCACATTGTAGCTTGTTGTAGCTGTAGCTTGTCGGCAGGTTTTGTATATTTTGCCACTAGGTTTTGTACCAATTTATTTTTTTTTCAAAGAGTTTTTAAGGGGTTCTCAAAGAGGCTTCAAAGCTGGTTTTCTGAGCTTTCATAGACTTTTTAAAAACCTTCAAAGGACTTTTAAAGACCTTTCAAAGCCTTCTCTCATTTTTACCATTGCATCGCTCTTTTTTCTGATTTTCACTCTTTTTTGCAATTTTAGGTGTAAAAATCCATTTTGATATAAAGCGCGTTTAATGGTAAAAACAGTCATAAAAACAACGAATGACCACGTATTCCTACATAATCCCACCTCTTCCCACTGAGTACAAGACCTACTGTCAAACTACAATTGGGCTACTCTCCCCCCGAACTCTTTCACGGATTTTTGACTGCTTTATTCCTAGCGACTTTCTGTCTCTCAAATATCTAAATCTGGGATGATGTTATATTGTTCTTGACCTAACCCAAAAGGATTCCCCTTTGCAAAACCGTAGTTTCTGCATGAGTCACTCATTTATTTTCTCAAACTTTTGTACTCTCTCAAACTTTTGTATTGGCAAGGCTTTCAATATTTCTCACGTAACTTTTTCTCCAGCTTTAAAAGCAGTATTTACAGTACACCGAATAAAGGGAAAAACGATAAACCTAAGCAAACAAAACCACCTTCCTCTCTATATTCCAAAGGTAAAAAGAGAAAGCGCCACTATAAGCGACTGCAACTTGCAGAAAATTGCGTATTTTTCCCCATAACCCCGAGATCTTTAATTAAAAGGGGTTTTCCTATTATTCCATTATAGGCTTTAACATGAATGGTCTTTCCCTTCACATCTATAAGGTAATAATCTCCATTGAAAAGTGCACCAGCTGTATAGACAGGAATATCCCCAAAGACCTTATCATTTTTTGCACGGCAATAGGATTGGGAATGCGTGTGCCCCACAAATATTGCTTTGACATTATGAGAAGTAATAATTGACTTAAATATTGACAAATCTTTAGCATTCTTTTTACGAATAAAAAAGGATTCACCATCAATGGAAGCAGCACGAGCATCGTGGAAGTTGATGATTGTCACTTTACCTCTTGCATCAGCAGCAGCTAAATCTTTTTTTAACCAATCCAGAGATTTATTGATTTGCACCTCCATAGACTGTTCTACCAAACGAACCGTATAGCTCGGATAATTGTGAAGCTGCACATAATGAACATCCCCATAGTCCCAAGAATAACTTAAACTCCCCTTGATTACCTGAATACTCCCGCGCGAAACAGGGATTAAGCTTTCCGTAACATCTGCATTGAAATGAGATAATTGATTACGATATTTTTTGATTTCCGATACCATTCGTGAAACTGCACTTAGAGCACAGGCATCTTTATAAAAATTGAATGCTTCAGGATTTGTACAATTTCCAGCATTATTGGCATAATCGTGATTACCTAACCCCTCATAGACAGGAGACTCAAGGTTTTTATACACACTTTTATAATCATCATAGTTTTTTTGTTGCCCAAATTCCGTCAGATCACCATTGACAATATGGAAGGCAGCTTTGTGTACTTTTATAACATCAGCAACCTGCTCATTTATCTTTAACCATGGCTCCCTATTTGACGAACCATTAGCATCACCAGAGTTCAAGCGCCACGGTTGCGGATCAGCCATGATGATAGCAGTATAGTTTTTTACCAGAGAGTTTTTTTTCAGAGACCAATCCATGGATGCATCATGATAGAGCCTCTCGTCCATTTTTTTCTTTTCAGAATTAAGATAAAAACAACCAGAGAGAGCAAAAGCAATCATGGTAATTGCCGTATATTTAACTTTATATCTCATAAACCCATCACCAAAAAACTATTATGTATTTTATTGCGTTATAATAAATCCCCCTCTTTCAAAGACAATCTTTTTGATTTTCTTGTCAAGAATGTGTCAAGAATTCAAAATAATGAAAGCAATTATTCTTCAATGAAGGTGCACTTTGATGATATCGAAGCACTGTTGGTTTCAAGCCTTCAACTTGAAATACCGCATTGGTTAAGCTTTATGAGCTTGATCTATGCCCCTTTCAAAGGCCATCAATATATCACCCCCTTATGAGAAACCAAGCAAATGTCCCTATACTATAAAATATCCCAAACAGGAGAAACAAACCTGTGCTGTATACTCGAGCAGCCAACGCCTTTGGATATCAAGATCAAACACATTAGAATCTTATGACAAATAAGAGAGAAATAATCAAAATGCTGGCAACAGTATTTGAGTATTACCATCACACTTAACTTTTATAAGACCTAAAACTGTAAGAAATATTATTACTTTAATAAATTTTATATGATAAACAATACAAAATGTGTTTAAATTATAATAGATTCAAAATATTAAAATATTACTTCATAATTAAAATTAATTATATAATATAAAATAAATTACATAAAATTATAAACACATTATGTATTGAATATAAATATGCTCACAATTAATAAAAATTATTTTAAGTTTGACAAAAAGCTGAAAATACAATACATAACAAAGACAATTACTGAATTTAATAACAACTATCCATTTTCACTTCTTCTTATGAAGTTCGCGGGGAAATGAATATTTGGGGGCTTTCATAAGGAGAGTACTGATGTATAAAACATCCCTTTTATCATGCACAGCTACAGTTGCTATCATCCTATTCAACATCCAGTTCACTGCACATGCTGAAAACCTCGAAGTTCCTGAGGGAAAGACCGTCTCGAAATCCGGTGAAACCTATGAGATTATTCATGCAAAAGGTGGAAAAATCACTGGCACGAATTTAACAGTGACCGGAAATAAAAATACAAGCCAAAGCGTACCCCCAAACCAAGATATAGACAAAAGCTTTTTTGCTGTAACAGCTGAAGGCGCTAACAGTGCAATTGAGTTACTGGAGAACACAACCATTCAAGGCATTGATTCTGAAATTCACTTAGGTGTTGTAGCAAAAGACGGTGCTACACTTCAAATGACAGGGGGAACCATTACGGTTTCTACAGCTGGCGCTATTTTCTACAACAGCAGTGAAAGCAGACTAGAAGATGTGACAATATCGAGTGGTAAAGACGATACACCGCTAATTAATGCAATAGTAGCATACAAAAGTACCGTCGCTTTAAAAGATGTAATCGTCAAGCAAGCAAATAGTGCTATAATCGCACATAATGATTCCACAATAACAATTTCTGGAGGATCATTTAATACAAACAGTGCAACAATATTGGCTCAAAATGGCGGTGCCATCACTTTAACCGATGGCGCAAACATTACATCATCTAGTAATTTTGGGCTCTTCGCAGAAGGTCCAGAATCTACCATCACAATGACGGGAGGGACGGTCGCGGGACAAGCTAGTGCATTAGCTGCTGGAAAAGGTAGTCGCATTAAGGTCACAGATGTTATCCTAAAAGCAATGGGTAACGATAAGTCATCTGGTGTATTTTCCAATGGCACGAATAGTGTAGTTGAGTTGCTTGGAAAGACAACAATTAATAGTAGTGGAATTGGGCTTACAGCAAATGATGGTGGCGCAATCAAGATGACAGGAGGAACCATTACAACTTCTATAGTTGGTGCTGAATTCTTAAACAGTAGCAGCACTGAAAACAGGCTAGAAGGTGTGACGATATCGAGTGGTAAAAAAGACGCGCCAATAGACATAGGAATAGTTGCAGACAAAAAAAGTACAGTCGCTTTAAAAGATGTAACCGTCACTCAAGCACATAATGCCATAATCGCAGATAATGATTCCACAATAACAATTTTTGGAGGATCATTTGAGACAAACGGTGCAACAATAGGTGCTGAAAACGGCGGCAGCGTTATTTTAACCGATGGTGCGCAAATTACATCATCTGACAACGTTGGACTCTTTGCACATGGCAATGGCGCAATCAGCATGACGAAAGGAACCATTAAAGCTTCCCAATTTGGTGCTGCCTTCGAAAACAGTAACAGCGACAAAAACAAACTGGAAAGTGTGACGATATCGAGTAGTGATAAAGACGGTTCACCACTGAATGTAGGAATAGTTGCAGACAAAAAAAGTACAGTCGCTTTAAAAGATGTAACCGTCACTCAAGCACAAAATGCCATAGTTGCAGATGACCACTCTACAGTAACAGTCTCTGGTGGATCATTTGAGGCGGAAGATACAGCATTATCTGCTAACGACGGTGGCCATATTACTGGTACAGATGTTGTTTTAAAAACAAAGGGGGATGGATTTGGTGCATTTTCTGTTGGAACAGGCAGCGTAATTGAATTGATTGGAAAAAAGACAGCAATTAGTGACAGTGTAATCGGGCTGTTTGCAAATGACGGTGGCGTAATCAAAATGAGTGGGGGAACCATTAAAGCTTCTCAAATGGGTGCTGGCTTCTTCAACAGTAACAGCGACAAAAACAAACTGGAAAGTGTGACGATATCGAGTAGTGATAAAGACGGTTCACCACTGAATGTAGGAATAGTTGCAGACAAAAAAAGTACAGTCGCTTTAAAAGATGTAACCGTCACTCAAGCACAAAATGCCATAGTTGCAGATGACCACTCTACAGTAACAGTCTCTGGTGGATCATTTGAGGCGGAAGATACAGCATTATCTGC
>NZ_BAABIZ010000025.1:0-1449 GCF_039543045.1 Bartonella jaculi | reverse complement strand
AAAGCTTCTCAAATGGGTGCTGGCTTCTTCAACAGTAACAGCGACAAAAACAAACTGGAAAGTGTGACGATATCGAGTAGTGATAAAGACGGTTCACCACTGAATGTAGGAATAGTTGCAGACAAAAACAGTGTAGTCGCTTTAAAAGATGTAACCGTCACTCAAGTACAAAATGCCATAGTTGCAGATGACCACTCTACAGTAACAGTCTCTGGTGGATCATTTGAGGCGGAAGAGGAAACAATATATGCTCAAGGCGGCAGCACCATTATTTTAACCGATGGCGCACAAATTACCTCATCCGGGAACAATGGGCTCCATGCAGAGGGTTCCAATTCCACCATCACAATGACGGAAGGAAAAGTTACGGGTTCACGTCAGGAAGAAATTCTGGGAGAAAATCAGGGAAAAAGTCAGGCAGCAATATTTGCTCAAGATGGTGGACATATTAATGTTACGAATGTTTCTCTCTCAATGGCGACGACTTTCGGATTTGGTGCAAATGCCACTGACTCCGGTAGTGTGATCGAATTGCATGGGACAGAAATTAATAACACTGTTGTTGGGCTTTATGCAACAAACGGTGCCACAATTAAAATGACTGGAGGAACCATTACAACTGTTGCATGTGGTGCTACCTTTTATAACAGTAAAAGCGACGAAAATAAATTGGAAGATGTGACAATATCGAGCAGTCAAAAAGGTGATGCGTGGATGTTTACAGGATTAAATTCCCAAGCAAGCAATGTCACTTTAAAAAACGTACACATTACAAATGCAGGCTTAGGTGCAATTGCAATGGATCATTCCAAAGTCACAATATCAGGAGGATCATTTACTGGAAGCATTGCAGGGATACGTGCAGAGAGCGGCAGCTCTATTATTTTAACCGACAATGCTCAAATTACATCATCTGGTGATTATGGACTCCATGCAAGCGGTTTAGATTCCACCATCACAATGACGACAGGAAACGTTACGGGGGACAAGGCAGCCTTGACTGTTGAAAACGGTGGAAAAATTGATGTGACAAATGTTTCTGCAACAGCAAAGAATAACGGCATAAAATTTGAAAATCCTGAGGAAAATACAATCTCAGAAATCAATTTAACCAACACAAAGCTTCACGTTAAAAACGGTATTGGAATTAACGTAAATGAGTCAACCGGCACAGTTAATCTTGGCAAAAAATCAGAAATCCGTTCTGATGTTTTATTAGTAAGCAAAGATTCAACTAAAGAAAATCATTTCATTTTTACACTCAATTCTGATGACTCCATATTAGAGGGTAGAGCCAAAATTATTAACAGCCCTAAAACAATCTTTGATCTGAAAAACGAGACAAAATGGATGTTGAAGACCAGTACAAACGAAAAAGATGATAAGGGCAATCTGCTTGATATTGCTCAAAGGTCACGTTCTGATGTTTCTGTGCTTAATCTTAACAAC
>NZ_BAABIZ010000024.1:0-18283 GCF_039543045.1 Bartonella jaculi | reverse complement strand
CCTCATCATTCAACAAGGACTTTCTAACACGCAACATATCTGTTACATGCTCTGTATAGCTACGGTTCGTCGTTATAGGAACACCATATGCCGATTTGGTGTTTTCACCCGTTCCTGATTGTAGATAGATATCTACCCAGATATCTTGTGAAGGATCATAGACCATACCTTCCGGAGAGCTATGCGGACGATGATTCAAACACCAAACAGAATTCGGTAAAATATCCCCCGCTTGATAGCCCGACAAAGAATGACCATCAATCGTTCCAACATCCACACAAAGCGTATGAAATCCACCTATCTTAACAGAATTATTCGCTGTATAACCATCAGGATAATTCGGATTTGATGAAAGAGAAAAGTATATGTTATTGTTATCATCTTCCTCCAGAAAAGAAACAATTTAAATTTCAGTACTATACTCTATACTCAAGCGCTCCTGATGCTTTATCTATAAGCACTTAAGAGATCCATAGCTCTAAATGAATCTCCCACTCTTGAAAGAATCTAAAGACTTACTATCAATCAAAATCATAATATACCGCATACAACTAAAAGCATAATTATAAAGCAGCCTATGCAGTACAACTAGACCAATATTTTTTAAAATTGAATTTTAAGCGTATTTTGAATTTTGGATTAGATAAAAAAGAAAGCTTTTAACTCTACAAATAATAAGCTTTTAAAGTATGAGTCTAATCATTCATGAAATCATAACCATATAACTGATGTAAAATTCAGTCCCAAAATAATAAAAAATCTCATTTCAAATAAAATTTTATGTTTGATTACCTCGTTTTTTGCGCAATTTCTTCCACCACTCAAGACGCTTCACAATCTCACGCTCAAAACCGCGTTCTCGTGGTTGATAATAGATCTGGCGCCCAAGTTTTTCAGGAAAATATTCCTGTCCAGAAAAAGCATCCGGTTCATCATGATCATAACGATAACCATACCCATATCCTTCTTCCTTCATAAATTTTGTAGGCGCATTAAGAATATGCAGTGGAGGAGGCAAAGAACCATTTTTGCGCGCACAATGCAGTGCTGCCTTATACGCGAGATACGTTGCATTTGATTTTGGTGCAGTCGCAATATAAAGGCACGCTTGCGCCAAAGCCAATTCTCCTTCAGGCGACCCTAAATAATCATAAGCATCTTTTGCCGCATTACAAATAACAAGAGCTTGTGGATCCGCCAAACCGACATCTTCAACAGCCATACGAATCAATCTTCGCCCTATGTATAAAGGATCTTCACCCGCATCAAACATGCGCGCCAGATAATACAAAGCAGCATCAGGATCAGATCCACGAACTGATTTATGCAACGCTGAAATGAGATTATAGTGCCCATCCCGCCCCTTATCATAAATTGGAGCACGACGCTGAATGACTTTTTGCAAAGCTACAGCATCAAATATCTCTCCCGGTTGCGCAACACACCAAACTTCCTCTGCCAATGTTAACGCTGTCCGTGCATCACCATCAGACATCCCTATCAAAACATCTCTAGCATCATCATCTAAAGGAAGAAGCTTTCCCTCCACTTCTTCAGCGCGTTTTAAAAGTATGCCTAAACTTTCACTGTTATGTGGAAGAAATGTCAAAACACGTGCACGAGAAAGAAGAGCAGCGTTAAGTTCAAATGAAGGATTTTCTGTCGTTGCACCGATAAGAATTATAGTACCATCTTCCATGACGGGAAGAAAACTATCCTGCTGTGCGCGATTAAACCGATGAATTTCATCCACAAACAAAAGCGTTTGACATCCAGACATAAAACGCGTGTGAGCAACTTCAAAAATCTTTTTAAGTTCGGCAACTCCAGTAAAAATAGCAGAAACCTGCTCAAAAGCGAATTTTGTTTCAAGTGCTAACAAGCGTGCAACTGTCGTTTTTCCTGTCCCTGGAGGCCCCCAAAAAATCATCGAACCAATTGAGCCTACTGCCAGCATATGCGAAAGCAGCCCCTTCTCTCCAATCAAGTGATTTTGTCCCATTACATCATTGAGAGAACGAGGACGCATTCTTTCTGCAAGCGGCCGTTTTTTATGAACTTGGAAATCAGAAGAAGTAAAAAAATCTTTATTCAAAAAAAACCTCAGCGAATAAACTGGCGAATATACATACCATCACGTTCATATTCTAATTGCCACATATTTGGGCGACCTTGCATAAGAATCTTTTTTAACTGACTAACTGTTTGAATTTTATGTCCATTAACCACACGTAAGATATCTCCTGGACGAAAAATTCCAGCAGCATTGCTCATTTCATCGATATTGGTAATCACAACACCTCTTGCAGATATGGGGAGATGAAAACGTCGACTATTTTGCGGTGTTAAATCCAATACTTCAGCACCAGAAAAAGGACTTTCATTAATAATTTTTTCAGATTTTGAAAATGCAGTTTCCGGTATTGATGAAACGGTTATTTGTGTCTTTAAAGTTTTTCCACTTCGTAAATATTCTAAAACAAGGCTGCGCCCAATACCAACCGTCATTAAGCGATATCCAAGACCATCTGGACTATCAACACGCACCCCTTGCACACTCAAAATAACATCTCCTACTTTCAAACCAGCTTTTGCAGCAGGACTATCTTTGATAACTTCAATGACAAGAGCACCATAAGGGCGTTCTAAACCTAAACCACTTGCAATATCGGGTGTAACATTTTGAAAAGATGCACCAATATAAGGAGGTACAAAATATTTTCCGCCACGTTTAACAGTATCAAGCATTACTCTTACAAGATTTGCCGGAATAGCAAAACCAATCCCTACAGAACCACCCGAACGCGAATAAATAGCCGTATTAATCCCGATTAATTGTCCTTTCATATCAATCAAAGCTCCACCAGAATTTCCTGGATTAATGGCAGCATCTGTTTGAATAAAAAAGTCAAAATCAGAAATACCAACACGTGTACGCGCTTGCGCTGAAACAATACCACTTGTAACCGTTTGACCAACACCAAAAGGATTACCAATTGCTAAGACAAGATCGCCAACTTCAACTGCATCAGAATCTCCCAAAGGCAAAACAGGAAACTGCGCACCTTTTGCATCAATTTCGAGCACAGCAATATCCGTTGCTTCGTCCTTGAGCATGACCTTACTCTCAAACTCCCGTCCATCAGAAAGAGCAACTTTAATTTCATTCGCATCCTTAATGACATGATAATTGGTAACGATCAAACCACGCGCATCAACAATTACTCCAGATCCCAATGAAGATTGTTTACGTAAAGGTCGGTTATTTTGAAAACGACCAAAAAATTGCTCAAAAAATGGATCACCTTCAAAAGGTGAACGCGCTCTAATTTGCCGTGCTGCATAAATATTCACAACAGACGGTATAGTCTTTTTAACTAAAGGAGCAAATGAAAGAGTAATTTCTTTTTGTGTTTGCGGAATTTGAGCATATGCGTAATGAACCGATATCTGTGCTATAATCACAAAAAAAAGCCACGCCAAAAAAGAATTCCTCATGACTCACTCCTTACAAAACTAATCCACTCTTTTTAATATTAAGAGAATAAGAATCCTCTCATCCTCCATAAGCCTAGAGTTTCTCTTAATATTTATAATTAAGAATAAAAACAACTTATTTGAGCAATAAATATTATAAAAGTCAAAAAATTCAATATTTTGCAACCTTCCCTCTACATTTATCTCTTGGGAATAAAACTGACTGTGAAATGCACATAAAAAAACCGCCCTAAAAGAGCGGCTTTTAAAAATCCAACAAAAAAGAAAATACTTTATGAAGAGGTTTCCTTTTCCTTTGCAATACTTTCCGTACGCGCATGATCTACAGCACCCCTCGCATCAACATCACGATCAACAAACTCAATAACAGCCATAGGAGCATTATCACCGGTACGAAACCCTGCTTTCATAATGCGCAAATATCCACCGTTGCGCGTTGCATAACGTGGTGCAAGTGTATCAAACAACTTTGCAACCTTTCCCGCATCACGAAGTGCTGCAATTGCTTGTCTACGTGCATGTAAACCTCCACGCTTACCAAGCGTAACCAATTTTTCAACAATAGGACGAATTTCTTTAGCCTTTGGAAGCGTCGTCACAATCTGCTCATGCTCGATCAGCGAAACCGCCATATTTGCAAACATCGCTTTACGGTGACTGGCAGTCCGGTTCAACTTGCGGCCTGACTTACTATGGCGCATAAGCCTTCTCCTTAAATTTTAACTTCAATATTGATCTTCATAACGTTTAGCAAGATCATCAATGTTTTCAGGTGGCCATGCAGGAATTTCCATACCAAGATGTAATCCCATACATGCCAAAACTTCTTTAATCTCATTTAACGACTTCCGCCCAAAGTTCGGTGTACGAAGCATTTCAGATTCCGTTTTTTGAATAAGATCACCAATATAAACAATATTATCGTTCTTAAGACAATTTGCTGAACGAACTGAAAGCTCTAATTCATCCACTTTCTTGAGAAGCGCAGGATTAAAAGCAAGCTCCGAATCGGACTCTTCGACAACTTCCTTCTGTGGTTCCACAAAATTGATAAATAAAGATAACTGATCCTGAAGAATACGTGCTGCAAAAGCAACAGCATCCTCTCCATTAACAGCACCATTGGTTTCAATTGTGAGCGTTAATTTATCATAATCCAGAACTTGACCTTCACGTGTATTCTCTACTTTATAAGAGACTTTACGAATTGGTGAATAAAGACTATCAACCGGAATAAGACCTATTCGCGCATCATCAGCACAATTGCGATCGGATGGAACATAGCCCTTGCCTGTATTAACAATAAATTCCATACGAATCTCAGCACCTTCATCAAGAGTACAGATAATATGTTCTGGATTCAGAACTTCCATATCTCCAACAGTTTTGATATCTCCAGCCGTCACAACACCAGGGCCCTCTTTATAAACGACGACACGTTTAGGACCCTCTTCTTGCATACGAAGTGCAATTTCCTTGATATTCAAAATAATATCTGTGACATCTTCACGAACGCCTGGGATTGATGAAAATTCGTGTAATACACCATCAATCTGCACAGCAGTAATTGCAGCACCACGAAGCGAAGATAACAACACGCGACGAAGCGCATTTCCTAACGTTAAGCCAAAACCACGCTCAAGAGGCTCTGCAATCAAACTCGAAATATTTGGATTATCATGTGTACAAAACTCAACCTTATTGGGTTTAATGAGTTCCTGCCAGTTTTTCTGGATCATATTTTTATTCCCGTTCTTTAGTTCCGCCACCATTCAATCGTAACGGACAATGTGAACATCAGAGAAACCTCTGACAACGAAAAACAACACCCAATTAAACACGCCGCCGTTTCCGCGGACGACATCCATTATGAGGGATCGGTGTCACATCACGAATAGAAGTAATAACAAGACCAACAGCCTGTAATGCACGCAGAGCTGATTCACGACCCGCCCCAGGACCACAAACCTCAACTTCTAATGAACGCATACCGTGCTCCTGCGCTTTTCTAGCACAATCTTCCGCTGCAACCTGGGCTGCAAAAGGCGTAGATTTACGCGATCCCTTAAACCCCTGAGCGCCTGCAGACGACCACGCAATTGTGTTTCCCTGAGCATCAGTAATGGTAATCATTGTATTGTTAAATGTTGAATTGATATGCACAACACCAGATGAAATATTTTTGCGCTCGCGACGACGAACACGTGTGGCTTCCTTGGCCATAGTCTTCCTTTCAACGATCTCCTCACTGCCGTAACATCAGCAGCTCCACCAACTTACATTCTCGTTAAAAAACTTCAACAAGAAACAAAATTTAAAAAATAACAAAATCCTTTTAAGGGATTATTATTTTTTCTTACCGGCAATTGCCTTAGCCGGCCCTTTACGCGTGCGTGCATTTGTATGCGTACGCTGCCCACGAACAGGTAAAGAACGACGATGACGCAATCCACGATAGCAACCAAGATCCATCAAACGCTTAACATTCATCGCAACCTCGCGACGAAGATCTCCTTCAACTTGATAACCTTGGTCTATCGCCTCACGAATCTGCAACACCTCTGCATCAGAAAGTTCATGTACACGACGCCCCACGGGAATACCAACCTTTTTAGTAATTTCTTGAGCAAATTTTGGTCCAATCCCGTGGATATACTGAAGCGCAATAACTACACGCTTATTCGCCGGGATATTGACACCAGCAATACGAGCCACGCCTATTCTCCTTGGTTATGTTGACAATTAGCCATAAAATACCTGATGTACCTTACAGAAAAAATGATCCGGCATAAAAATTCTCCGAATCCCATTGTTTTACTGAAATAAATTAAAGCTGCTTTTGATAGATTTCGCCGCAAATGTCAACTCTTTTCATTTTATTTCTAAAAAAAACCTTATTTAAAAATCTCTCTAATCATGCGTGATACCTCGGTAACACCAATCATTCCATCAATTTTCCTCAACAATCCCCTCTCAGAATAAAATTTTGATAAAGGCACTGTTTTTTCACGATATTCCACCAATCGTTTTGCAAAAGCAACAGGATTATCATCCGAACGAACCAGACACCCCGCAGCTATTGTCTCCTGAACGCGCTTTTTCATCCGCTCAATCAACGCATCTTCATCAACAATCAACTCGATAACAGCATCAAGGTGCATATTTTTTAACTTCAAATTCTTTTGCAAGGCTTCTGCCTGCCCCACAGTGCGAGGATACCCATCCAAGACAAAACCGTTTATGCAATCACTTTCGTCAATCCGATCTGATACAATTTGATTAACAATGCCATCAGAAACCAAAGCACCAGCATCCATAACTGCTTTAGCTTTTTTGCCAACTTCCGTTTCTTTACTAATAGCCGCACGTAACATATCACCCGTTGATAACTGAGGGATATGATACTCCTCCGTCAACATCCTAGCTTGTGTGCCTTTCCCAGCGCCAGGAGGCCCTAAAAGAACAATTCTCATCGTTTCCTTTTGCCTCCACGAAGTTTTGATTTTTTAATCAACCCTTCATATTGGTGCGCAACAAGGTGTCCCTGAATTTGAGCAACTGTATCAAGCGTAACAGTGACAACAATCAACAAAGAAGTTCCTCCAAGATAAAAAGGAACCTGTAACGTAGATATCATAAACTCAGGGAGCAAACAAACCAAAACAATATAAATTGCACCCACAACAGTAATACGCGTTAAAACATAATCAATATATTCAGCTGTACGCTCACCAGGACGAATCCCTGGAATAAAGCCAGAATGCTTCTTTAATTGATCTGCTGTATCACTTGGATTAAACACAATAGCCGTATAAAAAAAGCAAAAAAACGCCATCAAAAGTGCATAAACAATCATATAGAGTGGCTGTCCATGATTAAAAGAATAAGAAATAGTCTGAACCCATTGCGGCATTTTGTCAGAAAAATTATTAACAGTTGCAGGCAATAATAACAAAGAGGAAGCAAAAATTGGTGGAATAACACCAGCGGTATTCAACTTCAAAGGAAGATGCGACATGTCTCCTTGAAACATCTGATTACCAACTTGACGTTTTGGATACTGAATAAGGATTCGCCGTTGCGCACGCTCTACAAAAACAATAATTGCGATAACAGAAACCGCAATAAGAAAGATTGCTATTAACAAAAAACTTGATAAATCGGCCTGACTATGAGCAGTCAAAAGCTGAGCAAAAGTAGAGGGGAGATTAGCGACAATACCTGTGAAAATAATAAGGGAAACCCCATTACCCACACCACGTGACGTGATTTGCTCACCGAGCCACATGAGAAACATCGTTCCACCAACAAGTGTAATAACAGAAGAAATACGGAACATGAAACCCGGCTCCATAACGATTTGAAGCCCTGTTCCTATACCAGTTTCAAGTGCAACCGCGATACCAAATGCTTGTAGAATCGCCAGAACGACTGTTACATAACGGGTATACTGATTAATAATTTTACGACCTAATTCCCCCTCTTTTTTAAGAGTTTCCAAAGAAGGGATAATTGAGGTCAGCAGCTGTACAATAATTGATGCTGATATATAAGGCATAATCCCTAAGGCAAAAATTGCCATGCGCCCAACAGCACCTCCAGCAAACATATTAAATAATCCTAAAACACCAGATGCATGATGTTCAAACGTTTGCCGTAAAGCATCGATATTAATACCAGGAAGAGAGATATAAGTACCAAAACGATACACAAGAAGCGCTGCTAAGGTAAACCAAATGCGCTTCTTTAATTCAGTCGCACGCGAAAAAGTACCGAAGTTTATATTGGAAGCAAATTGCTCTGCCGCTGATGCCATAAAACGTCTCCAGTCCACACTCCAGTTCTTTAAATCACAGAAGTATAACTCTAAAATTTATATCGTTATATATAACTAAATGCAAAACTTAAATAACTCTCCAAAAAAGATATCTCGGAACGAAAAACATATGTCCCTCTAGATTATCATTCATATCAAAACGAAATCACTGAATAACTTCAGGAAAAACAACCTGACCACCGGCTTTTTCAATCTTAATACGAGCAGCTTCAGAAGCGTAAAAAACATGAAATATAATTTTTGCTTTCAATTCACCATCAGAAAGAAGACGAACCCCGTCCTTTACACGACGAATGATACCAGCTTCTTTTAGTGCAACAACATCAACCGGTTTTTCAATATTCAATTTACCTGCATCAACTGCCAACTGAATACGGCCGAGCGAAATTTCATTATAGGACTTTGCAAAGAAATTCTTAAATCCACGTTTTGGCAAACGACGGTAAATAGGCATTTGCCCACCCTCAAAACCATTAAGCGACACACCAGAACGTGATCTTTGCCCTTTAACACCACGACCGCCAGTTTTACCAGTACCAGAACCAATACCACGCCCAATACGCTTCCGATCCTTTGTTGCACCTTCACGATCACGCAATTCATTGAGTTTCATATCTATACTCCCGTGGTCTTCAACGTTCATCTATAACTCGAACAAGATGTCGAACCTTAGCAATCATGCCGCGCACAGAAAGTGTATCCTCTAAAGTACGACGACGGTGCATTTTATTCAATCCAAGCCCTTTCAAGGTCGCACGCTGAATACGCGGAGCTCTAATGGGGCTTCCAATCTGTTCCACTGTCACAATCTTGCCATTTTGAGATTTTTTCTGAACCATTTTCCAATTCCTTTTCTGATAAATTCAGAAATCATCCTTCTGCATCAACTAAATGCTGACGACGTGCCTGCAAAGTCGAATATTTTATACCACGTTGAGCTGCAATATCTCTAGGATGCATCTGATGTTTTAACGCATCAAATGTTGCACGCACCATATTATAAGGATTGGATGACCCCAATGATTTTGCAACGACATCCTGCATACCAAGGGTTTCAAAAATAGCACGCATCGCCCCCCCAGCAATAATACCGGTACCAGCAGAAGCAGAACGTAACAAAACTCGACCAGCTCCGTGACGACCTTCAAGATCATGATGCAATGTACGTCCAGAACGAAGCGGAACATAAATCATTCCGCGCTTAGCAGCTTCTGTAGCTTTACGAACTGCCTCTGGCACCTCACGCGCTTTACCATGACCAAAACCCACACGACCCTTTTGATCTCCAACAACAACAAGAGCAGCAAACCCAAAACGCCGACCACCCTTTACAACTTTAGCAACACGATTAATGTGAACAAGTCTATCAACAAATTCACTATCACGTTCTTCTCGCTCACCGCGCTCTTTCTGTGCCATTCCTCATTCCTTTTTCTTTTCCGGAAGCACGCCCACAAAGTTCCAACTTTAAACCAGAGGAACCCACACGAAACACTCTAAAAAAATCCCTCACAAAAATTTCTGAGTAAGGTACTTTAGAAACTCAAGCCGCCTTCACGAGCAGCCTCAGCCAAAGCCTTCACTCGACCATGATAAACATATGCTCCACGATCAAAAACCACTTCATTAACACCAGCTTGTTTTGCACGTTCAGCAATTAACTTACCAACAGCAGAAGCTGCCTCTTTATCAGCACCACTCTTTAACACTTTTTTTAAATCACCTTCAAGTGTAGACGCTGAAACAAGTGTACAGCCAAGTAAATCATCAATAACTTGAGCATAGATATTCTGATTTGAACGATAAACACTAAGCCGCGGACGATTACTAGAAACCATTTTAATTCGACGACGAACACGCTGTGCACGACGTTGAATAATGTCCTTAGATGAAACCATGATGCAAAATCCTTATTTCTTTTTACCTTCTTTACGGAAGATACGCTCATCTGCATGCTTAACACCTTTGCCCTTGTAAGGCTCAGGCCTACGATATTCGCGAATTTCTGCTGCAACCTGACCAACTTGCTGCTTATCAATTCCAGAAATAACAATTTCTGTAGGCTTAGGAACCGTCACAGTAACACCCGATGGTACTTTATAAATCACATCGTGCGAAAAACCTAATGACAACTGAACATCTCTACCTTGCAAAGCCGCACGATAACCAACACCGTTGATTTCCAGTTTCTTTTCAAAACCATCCTTCACACCACAAAAAATATTTTCAATCATTGAGCGTGACATACCCCATTTAGAGCGAGCATCCTTTGATTGATCACGTGGTGTAACCGATATAACATTTTCCTCAAACTTAACCAAGACTTCATCATTAACGACGTAACTTAGTTCACCTTTCGGACCTTTTGCCTTAACCAGCTGACCATCGACAGTCGCAGTAACTCCAGAAGGAACCGAAATGGGCTTTTTTCCAATACGAGACATTGTTCTACCTATTTTTCTTCTGTTTTCCTAAAATCACTTAGAAAACACGACAAAGGAGCTCTCCACCGACATTCTGTTCACGTGCCTTATGATCCGCCATAACTCCTTTAGGAGTTGATAAAATCGAAATACCAAGACCATTTGCCACTTGAGGAATGGACTTAGCAGAAACATATACACGACGACCAGGTTTTGACACACGTGAAATTTCACGAATAGCAGCTAACCCTTCAAAATATTTCAACTCGACCTCGATTTCAGACTTCCCATCACCTAAATCGACTTGATTATACCCGCGAATATAACCTTCTGACTGAAGAACATCAAGAACGCGTGCACGAAGCTTAGAAGCAGGTGTAACCACCTTTCCTTTTTTGCGACCAAGTGCATTACGAATACGTGTTAACATATCACCAAGAGGATCTGACATAGACATTGAATAATCTCCTCTTACCAACTAGACTTAACAATGCCTGGAATATGGCCCACAGAACCAAGCTCCCGCAATGCAATTCGCGACATTCTTAATTTACGATAGTAAGCCCGCGGACGCCCCGAAACCTCACAGCGATTACGAATACGAACTTTTGCAGAATTACGCGGCAACCCTGCCAATTGAATAGAAGCTTTAAAACGTTCCTCAAGAGAAAGCTTCTGATCCATAATTATTGCTTTTAAACGTGCACGACGCGCAGCATAACGCTTTACCATCACCTCACGATGCTTATTTTTTTCAACGGCACTCACTTTGGCCATAATCTTACCTCGCTACGTTTGCCGTTACGAACGAAAAGGAAAATTAAAAGCACGCAACAATTCACGCGCCTCATCATCCGTTTTTGCTGTCGTACAAACGATAATATCCATGCCCCAAATTTGATCAACTTTATCATAGTTGATTTCTGGGAATACAATATGTTCTTTAATACCCATAGCAAAATTACCACGGCCATCAAAGCTTTTTGGGTTCAAACCGCGAAAGTCTCGTACGCGCGGAAGCGCAATCGTGACAAGGCGATCTAAAAACTCAAACATACGATCTTTACGTAACGTAACCTTTGCTCCAAGTGGCATCCCTTCACGAACCTTAAAGGTTGCAATGGAATTACGCGCACGGGTAACAACAGCCTTTTGACCTGTTATGAGTCCCAAATCCTCAGCGGCAATAGATGGCTTTTTCGAATCGGCAGTTGCCTCACCAATCCCCATATTAACCACAATTTTATCAACCCGCGGAATTTGCATGGCATTTTTATAATTAAACTTCTCTTGAAGCGTTTTACGAACCACTTCAAAATAGTGCGTCTTCATGCGGGGTGTTTGTTTTTCCTCAGCCATTAATCAACTCTCCCGAACGCTTGGCAAAACGAATCTTATTACCATCTGCATTCATACGAAAACCTACACGTGTAGGCTTACCATCTTTAGGATCAGCAATCGCCAAATTAGATAAATGAATCGGAGCCTCTTTAGAAATAATTCCAGCCTCTTGCTTTTGCGTCTGACGCTGATGACATTTAATCATATTAATTCCACGAACAAAAGCTTTATTTTCCTTTGGATTCACCTTAATTACTTCACCACTACATCCTTTATCCTTACCGGATAAAACAACGACTTTATCACCTTTTCGAATCTTTTGCATAACATCCACCCCTTATAACACTTCAGGAGCGAGCGAGATAATCTTCATATGATTCCTACCACGAAGTTCGCGGGGAACTGGTCCAAAGATACGTGTACCGATCGGCTCTTTCTTATTATCCACTAAAACAGCAGCATTACTATCAAAACGAATGACGCTACCGTCCGCGCGACGAATATCCTTAGCAGTACGAACCACTACAGCTTTCATCACATCACCTTTTTTAACACGGCCACGAGGAATAGCATCCTTGACCGAAACAACAATAATGTCACCGACCGAAGCATATTTCCGCTTTGAACCGCCTAACACCTTGATGCACATGACACGACGGGCACCGGAATTATCGGCAACGTCGAGGTTTGTTTGCATCTGAATCATGACTGGCCACCTTCTCTTAACATTTATATCTGGCCGTGTCTTTGACACATCCAGATTGCCTGCCAAATAACGACAAAACCACTGCTCTCAACATCTAACAACGGAAATAAAACCCCTGTTAAATTTAAAAACAATAAACCTATTTAACTACATCACACTGTCTTTTACAACAGTCCAACGCTTATCTTTCGAAATCGGTTTGGATTCCTGAATAGAAATCTGATCTCCAATCTTGAACTGGTTGTTCTCATCATGCGCCTTATATTTCTTAGACTGTCGAACGGTTTTCTTGAGAAGTGGATGAGAATAACGGCGTTCCACTTTGACAACCACAGTTTTATCACTTTTGTCACTTACGACAACACCCTGCAAAATGCGTTTAGGCATCTGTTATTTCCTTAAACTTTACTTTCGTTTATCTTCTGACGAAGAAAAGTTTTAACACGCGCAATATCACGACGAACCCGCCTAACACGTGCAGACTTTTCCAATTGGCCCGTCGCCTTTTGAAAGCGCAAATTAAACTGCTCTTTCTTTAACTTTACCAACTCATCTTTCATTTGGTCGAGCGTTTGCGCCCGCAATTCCTTGGCTCTCATCGCTTAACCTCTTTATTCAGCAATACGCTGGATGAAACGCGTTTTAATGGGTAACTTTGCAGCTCCTAATCTCAGTGCCTCACGTGCTATATCCTCAGGAACACCGTCAAGCTCAAACATGACACGCCCAGGTGCAACACGAGTCGCCCAATAATCAACACTTCCTTTACCTTTACCCATACGAACCTCGGTTGGCTTAGATGTAACTGGAAGATCCGGAAAAATACGAATCCACACACGACCAGAACGTTTCATATAACGTGTAATCGCACGGCGTGCCGCCTCAATCTGGCGGGCAGTAATTCGCTCCGGCTCAACAGCCTTTAAACCATAAGCACCGAAATTTAAACTCGTACCACCCTTTGAAACACCGTGTATACGACCCTTGAACTGTTTACGGAACTTTGTGCGCTTTGGCTGCAACATTGCTCTCTACTCCAAAATTTAGTTCAACCGCAAAATTAAGTATTTTCACGACGACGATTCGACGAAGAACCAGAATGATTAGCTTCCGCAGCGCGACGCTCTGAAGCCATCGGATCATACTCAAGAATCTCGCCTTTAAACACCCAGACCTTAACACCACAAATACCATAAGCAGTCTTAGCTTCTGCTGTACCGTAATCAACATCAGAACGCAAGGTATGAAGTGGAACACGACCTTCACGATACCATTCCATACGAGCAATTTCAGCACCACCAAGACGACCAGAACAGTTAATACGAATACCTTCTGCCCCAAGACGCATAGCCGACTGAACTGCACGCTTCATCGCACGTCGAAAAGCAACACGGCGCTCTAACTGCTGAGCAATTGATTGCGCGATAATTGTCGCATCAATTTCCGGTTTATGAATTTCTATAATATTCAATGAAGTCTCAGCATCTGTCATTTCCGAAAGCTTACGACGCAGCTTCTCAATATCAGCACCTTTTTTACCGATAATCAGACCAGGACGCGCCGAATAAATCGTCACACGACACTTCTTATGAGGACGTTCAATAACAACCTTAGAAACAGCTGCTTGTTTCAGTTCCTCAAGAACATATAAACGAATTTTCAAATCCTCATGAAGAAGGCGTCCATACTCACCACTATCAGCATACCAACGAGAATCCCAAGTTCGATTAACTCCAAGACGAAGCCCTATTGGATTGATCTTCTGCCCCATTATGCGGCCTCCACTTTTTCGGTAACTTCACGAACAATAATAGTAAGATGCGAAAACGGACGCTCAATTCTACTAGCACGCCCGCGACCACGAACATGAAAACGTTTCATCACTATCGACTTACCAACATAAGCTTCTGCAACAATAAGCGAATCAATATCAAGATCGTGATTATTCTCTGCATTTGCAATCGCTGATTCAAGCGTTTTCTTAACCGTCTCAGCAATACGTTTACGCGAAAACGTTAAATCAGCTAGCGCTATATTAACTTTTTTACCACGAATCATTGCAGCAACTAAATTAAGTTTTTGCGGACTAACCCGAATTGTCTTGGTGATAGCCTTCGCCTCATTATCTTTAAGCTGGCGCGAAACTTTAGCTTTTCCCATTTTTACTTCCTTTTCGCTTTCTTGTCTGCACCATGCCCATAATAGGTCCGGGTGGGAGCGAACTCACCAAATTTATGTCCAACCATCTCTTCAGAAACAGAAACAGGAATATGCTTATTGCCGTTGTAAACACCAAAAGTCAAACCAACAAATTGTGGCAAAATAGTAGAGCGACGACTCCATATTTTTATAACTTCATTGCGTCCACTAGCACGTACCTTCTCTGCTTTCCCAAGAAGATAGCCGTCAACAAACGGACCTTTCCAAACTGAACGAACCACTTCAGACTACCTTTCTCATTTCTTGCGCTGATGACGCGTGCGCATAATAAATTTATCAGTGGCTTTATTGGAGCGCGTGCGCTTACCTTTCGTAGGCTTACCCCAAGGAGACACTGGATGACGCCCCCCTGATGTACGACCTTCACCACCACCATGTGGATGATCAACTGGATTCATAGCAACACCACGAACGTGTGGGCGCTTACCACGCCAACGCGACCTGCCTGCCTTACCATCATTAATATTTGCGTGATCAGGGTTTGAAACAGCACCAACAGTAGCAAAACAACCACTAGACACCAAACGCTGTTCACCAGAATTAAGACGAAGAATAGCCATCCCTTGATCTCGTCCAACCAACTGTGCATAAGTGCCAGCTGAGCGTGCAATTTGACCACCTTTTCCCGGCTTCATTTCAACATTATGAATAATTGTACCCACAGGCATATTAGCAAGCGGCATAGCATTACCGGGTTTAACATCAACATTCGAACCAGCGACTACAGAATCACCTATATCAAGACGTTGTGGTGCGAGAATATAACTTAACTGCCCATCCTCATAGCGAATTAATGCAATAAAAGCAGTACGGTTTGGATCATATTCCAAACGCTCAACTTTTGCAGGAATATCGCGTTTAAGACGCCTAAAATCAACAAACCGATAGCTCCGCTTATGACCACCACCCTGAAAGCGAGCAGTAACGCGACCACGATTATTACGCCCACCTTTTGATGATAAACCCTCCGTCAATGTTTTTACAGGTTTACCTTTATAAAGACAAGAGCGATCTACGACGACAAGCTGACGCTGCCCAGGCGTAGTTGGATTAAAGTGCTTAAGTGCCATTATTCTTATCTCCGAGCCTCTTTAAAGACCTGTCGAAACGTCGATAGACTGACCTTGAGCCAGCGTCACGATCGCTTTTTTGACATCACTCTGCCGACCAACAATGCCTTTAAAACGCTTCACCTTACCCTTACGGACTATTGTGTTAACCGCCTTAACTTTAACACTAAAAAGTGCTTCAATAGCAGCTTTAATTTCAGGCTTTGTCGCCTTCGGCGCGACATTAAAAGCAACTTGATTATATTCAGAAATCATAGTCGACTTTTCACTAATAATTGGACTAACAATTATATCATAATGGCGAAGATCTGTCATTTAAAACGCTCCTCAAGAGCCTCGACAGCTGCCTTTGATAAAACAAGTTTGCTGCGACGCAAAATATCATAAACATTAATTCCTTGAATTGGTAAAATGTCAATATTAGGAATATTAGACGCTGCGCGAGAGAAATGAATATCAATTTCCTTACCACCAATTAACAAAGCATTGTTAAACCCAAGCTTAGAAAAATTCGAAGCAAGAACTTTGGTTTTAGCATCCTTAACATTCAACTCATCAACGACGATTAAATCATTTGCCTTTAATTTTGCTGACAAAGCAAGACGCAATCCGAGTGCACGAATCTTTTTAGGAAGATCATGGGCATGACTACGAAAAACCGGACCATGGGCCTTCCCACCACCTCGAAACTGCGGTGCACGAGCAGATGAATGGCGAGCACGTCCAGTTCCTTTTTGTTTAAACATCTTCGCCCCTGTCCGCGACACATCAGATCGTCCCTGCGATTGATGCGTTCCCTGTTGACGACGCGCAAGCTGCCAACGAACAACACGTTGCAAAATATCCTCACGCGGAACAAGACCAAAAACACCTTCAGAAACCTTTAACTTACCAGCTTCATTACCATCAAGGGTTTTAATTACAAGATCCATTATTCGGCTCCCTCAGTTTCAGAAGCTTCCATCACCGGAGCAACCATTTCTGTTTTCTCCTTCGCAAGATGACGAATACCAGCAGGCTTCGGCGCATTATCAGGAAGACGCTTCTTTACAGCATCCCGCACCAAAATCCAAGCACCTTTAGAGCCAGAAACAGCACCACGCACTAAAATTAAACCACGTTCAACATCCGTAGAAACAACCTCAATATTCTGGGTTGTTACACGCACTTGCCCCATATGGCCAGCCATCTTTTTACCTTTAAACACCTTACCCGGATCTTGACACTGTCCTGTAGAACCATGTGCACGATGTGTAATTGAATTACCATGTGAAGCACGATGTCCACCAAAATTATGCCGCTTCATAACACCAGCAAAACCTTTACCGATACTCGTACCTGTCACATCAACTCTCTGCCCTGGAACGAAATGTTCCACTGTAATCTCAGTACCGACATCAAGGAGATTATCGGGACTCACGCGAAATTCCGCTATTTTGGCTTTTGGCTCAACGGAAGCCCTAGCAAAATGCCCACGAAGAGCTTTCGAAGTATTTTTAACCTTGGCAAAGCCTACACCTAATTGAACAGCAGTATAACCATTCTTTTCAACTGTACGCTGAGCAATGACTTGACAACTCTCCAAACGAAGTACCGTTACTGGCACATGTTCACCAGAATCATTATAAATACGGGTCATGCCCAGCTTCTGTGCTATTACACCTGAACGCATCGGGTCTGTTCCTTCTGTCCTCAAACCTCAGAGCTTAATCTCGACATCCACACCAGCAGAAAGATCGAGCTTCATGAGCGCATCTACTGTTTGCGGTGTTGGATCAACAATATCAAGAAGGCGCTTATGTGTACGCATCTCAAACTGCTCACGGCTCTTCTTATCTATGTGTGGCCCACGATTGACTGTAAACTTCTCAATCCGCGTTGGAAGCGGAATAGGACCACGGACATTCGCACCAGTACGCTTAGCGGTCGACACAATCTCACGCGTCGATGCATCAAGAATTCTGTGGTCAAACGCTTTCAAACGAATGCGAATATTTTGACTGTTCATGCTCTTTATTTCCCTATCACGAAAAAACGCCTTTTAACAACAAAGACGTTTCTCAACACCTACTATCTACTCAATGATCTTAGAAACGATACCTGCACCAACAGTACGACCACCTTCACGAATAGCAAAACGAAGCTTCTCTTCCATCGCTATCGGAACAATCAAAGACACATCCATCGC
>NZ_BAABIZ010000023.1:12416-19520 GCF_039543045.1 Bartonella jaculi | reverse complement strand
CAGAGCAGACCTTAGCTTTGCCAAAAGAGGCTGTTGTCATTGTCCAGCCATACACCAACAATGCACCATTCATTTTTGGTTATTCGTGTCCTGTTGAGCCAAAGCCTCTCGCACCACGCTGTTCGGTGCCGTTTGGGGTTTGGCCGCTGTCTTTTTGATCGGATGCAATCTCGCAAACATTAACCTGAATAACCGGTGCAATGACTGTTTGTGCAATACGCATGCCGCGTGTAATGGAGAAGTCTTCTTGTCCTAAATTGATAAGAAGAACTTTAACTTCACCACGGTAATCACTGTCAATTGTTCCGGGAGTGTTTAGGCATGTAATACCATGCTTTAAGGCTAAACCAGAGCGTGGACGTATTTGTGCTTCAAACCCCGGCAAAAGATGAAAGACAAGACCCGTGGGAATAAGGGCGCGCTGCCCAGGAGAAAGCACAACTGTTTCTTCTTGTGCAAGTGCTGCGCGTAAATCAAGACCAGCGGAGCCCGCTGTGGCATAGTGTGGAAGTTCTAAACCTTGCCCATGCTCAAGGCGTTGGACCGATAAGATCGCTGTTTGTGAAAGCTGAGGAGATACATCCGATTGAGAGGGGCTCTTTTGGCTGTTCAGGTGCGTGTAAGGCATGGTTAAAGCATCTCCAAAATATAAAAAACAAACACAATTCTAACAAAAGATTTTTTCCAAAACAAGCAAGGAAAAGTCTCTGGATAGAGAGAGTATGTTCTTTGCTTGTTGTGGAAAGTGTCTGCTTCATGTTGGTAGGTCGTTTCATATACTGCCGATCAAAATACCGGTGGCAAAAACTAAGGCTCCTCCAATGATAACCTGTAACGATGCTCGCCAAAAGGGAGTCGACATGTATTTATTTTGAATCCAAACAATGGCCCAAAGTTCAAAAAAGACAATAATAAAGGCAATGACCGTTGCAACGAAAAAGGAGTTGATCAAGTAAGGAAGCGTGTGCCCTAAGCCTCCTAGTGTTGTCATAACACCACTGGCAAGACCTCTTTTAAATGGGGAACCACGACCCGATAATTTTCCGTCATCATGGGCTGCTTCTGTAAAACCCATTGAAAGACCCGCACCAATCGAAGCTGAGAGCCCGATCAAAAAGGTTTGATGCGTATCACCCGTTGCAAAAGCTGCCGCAAAAATCGGTGCAAGGGTGGAAACAGAGCCATCCATTAAACCTGCAAGACCAGGCTGTATCCACGTTAAAAGCGTTTGTTTTTGAGTTTTCGAGGGCTTTTTTATGGTTTGACTTGACGTTGTTTTTTGAGAGGGCGTACGCTGGCGCTTGTTGGTGACAAGAGAAGGCTGCTGACACAATGCTCCTACACCTCTTTGATTCTGACAAGAAAGACACAGAAGCTGTTGGTAATTTTCAAGCTCTTGAATGCCCATTGCGGTAAAAATTGCCGCTTGCTTGGACGAATAAGGCTCTAAAGCTTTTGCGTATTTTAAATAGAGCGCTGCATGCCGCTCTTTTACCTTGAGCATCCGAATCATCATCTTTTGTATTGAACCAAAGGACAGAGTTTTGCGTTGTACAAATGAAAAAAAGGATTTGAACATTTTCTGTTCCTTTGCTCTTTAGAATAATTCTAAGATATAAGAAGAAACAAGCGAAAGTCAATCCAAAATTTCAAAGCCAAAATTTCAAAGCCAAAAAAAACGTTGGTGAAAAACAGCAAAAAAGAAAATAAAATAAGCGCGCAAGAAAACTGTGGGTAAAAAATGAGGCAAAATGTCGTAAATTTTATCAAAGAATCGTTTTTTACAAATGCTTAAAAAAACGCTTTTGCTCAGTTGGATAAAAAGCAGCTAAAAAATGATCGCTTCAAGAGAAAAAATACCATTGCACGGACTCACTTTATAGATAGCTCTCAATAACCACAGTAAAATGTGAAGAATAATCAAACACCTGTGTTGAAAATGTTCCGTAGAAAACCCTCTCAGAGGATTCAAAAGACTTCTTAAAGGAGATTAAAAGAACACCTTACTTAAAAGAATACTTTTCTTAAAAGAGAACCCTAAATGACGAAAGGAGTAGTTGCCTACTCCTCCGTTCCTATCTCCCCTAACGGGGAAGCGGCCACCATTACTGATGCCGTAGATGGTTCTATATATACGTTCATTTTTTTAAAAAGTCAATAGTGCAAACGCGGTAAATATTTCAACATCAAAGCTACAATTTTATCAAATTCTTCTTTTGGTAACCTTGGAATATTTTGCGAGCCACTTAAACGGCTTACGGAAACTGTCGTGACATAATTGCAAATAATCCACGCTTTTTTATGTTCTATCGGAGATTGCAGAGGATAAGCAGCTGGATTATTGGGTTGTGATTTCGTTGTAAAAGGCAAAACCGTAACATTTCCATAGAGTTTTGCACATTTAGAGAGTACCAAAACAGGGCGCTTTTTCCAAAATTCAGGCAATATCGCATCATGCGGAAAGTCACACCAAAAGATCTGTCTAATGCGTGGTGCCGATTTGAGTCGCGGCTTTATATGGGGCGGCTTTTTATAAGGAGCGTTGAGGTCGCTCTCGCACCTATGTTCTCGCCATGCATCATGATCATGTTCCATCATGATATGCGGTTCTTCAAGTTGGCTTATATCTAAAGTGGTGGGAGAGGAAGTTGTAACAGGAGGGGGGACGTTTTTATCCTGAGGCATGATAGACCATTTGTGTTTATTGGTCCCCTCGCTTAATTTGTTTTATAGCTTCTCTTGCTTTGGCTTCTATCAAAATTTTGCTGAAATGTATAGAGAGGTGAAAGAATAAAATGCATTCTATCTGTCTTTTGTCTTTTCAGTCCAACTTTTCAGTCCAATGCTGCCGAGAGGAAGTTAGCAGGAAGGATATGGAGGAGGCTAGCGGGAAGGGAAGGTCATTGTGAGTATCGGTGGGGGAAAAGTATCGGTGGGGCTTGTGTGAGAGCGCTGGTGTGCGTGCTTGGCTGGAAAATATGGGGAGAGAGGCGGGCTTGTTGCTCTTTTGCCGTTATCATTTTGGCCGACTTGTTGGCTGACTTGTTGGGTGATTTGAAAGGAGCCCCTTTGAAGCAATGTAAAGACTGGCAAGCATATAAAAGAGGCTGGCAACGCCATTCCAACCGGCAAATGAAAGAAAAAGAAAGCGCAGTTTTGCTTCAGAACAAGAAGGAGGATGAATGGTGTTTAATCGGCTCAATAGCTGATTGGCGTCTGTTACCATTCTTGCGGAACTTGAACCACAACTAGAAGGCGCAGGCCAAAAGCTATATTCAATACCGGTATGATACAGCGCTAAGACAAGGCTGATGCACATTAAGATAGAAACACAAAAAAATAACAGATGGACCCAAAAAGAGATGCGGGAAAACCACGCCCCTAAACCCGCTAAAATTAAAAAGGGGAGAGAACCATAATACGGAAAACGCTCAATGAGACATAAATCACAAGGAAGGTATCCCCCAATATATTCAAAACCAAGGGCAAGACATATTGTGGCGCTGAGGCAAAAAGCAAGAAAAAAAGCCCATAAACCTTGCTCTTTTCTGCTGGGGGTAAGATAAAAATGCTTTTTTAAAAGAGATTGAAAAGACAAAACACATGTCATTGTGTAGATTCCTTAAAATAAAAGGTGCTTTTTCACCAAAACTATGAAAAAACCATAGAGCAGTAAGAGACTAGCACAACCAATCACAACAATCCATTTCCAATGGTGGATAAGAAAATTCATTGCTTTATGCCCAAAACGCTGAATGAGCCATGCAAGAAGATAAAAACGTGCCCCACGTGCAAAAATACAGATGAGAATAAAAAGCCCAAGATGTACGCCCATGACACCCGCTAAAATCGTCACAATCTTGATCGGAGGAAGGTGAAAAAAGCCTGAGGTAATCAGTAAAATTACCAGAAATTGCAGCGTAGAACTGTTTTGTAGTGCTTGAAAACTTTCAACTTTGCCGTAAAACTCTAAAATCGGTTTGGCGATGCCGTCATAGGCAAAATGTCCAATAAACCAACCAAAAATGCCTCCTAAAACAGAACATACAGTCGCAATAAAAGCATAGCGGTAAGCCCGTTTTACGTGCACAAGAGTCATCGGAATATACAAAACATCTACAGGAATTGGAAAAACAGAACTTTCAATAAAAGCTATAAACCCCAACCAGTGTGGGGCTGTGCGTCGATTCGCTAAAGAAATCGTCCAGAGCTTTAATTTGTTCAAGTTCATGAGATCTTTCATATGCCTAAGTGGTAAAGACTTTACAAATTGTACCCCATAAACCCCATGGGCTTATATCCCATAAAACCCCATGGGGCAAAATATCATCTAAACCCCATGAGGAAAAAAACATTAAGAATTCTTAAAAAACAAGAAGTCTGCTGTTGACGAATCTATTCTTCTTCCTATAGTGCAAAGAAATAATAGGTGACTTTGTCCTTATATGGTCGTGTGCGGGTGTGGTGGAACTGGTAGACGCGCCAGACTCAAAATCTGGTTCCGAGAGGAGTGTCGGTTCGAGTCCGACCACCCGCACCACTTTATATAGGTTTTCCCTTCTTTTTTAGTAGGTGCTAAAAAACATAAAATCCCCTGACAACTTTTGTGTAAGGCTATCAGACTGTTCTCAGATTGTCATGCTGGTGGGGGGTATCAGCGCGGGTTATCATAACGCAACAACCCTGCATTCGAGAGCCTTCAATGTTGCGACAGCTCTTGCCTAGAGGTGACTCATGAGAGCATTTTTACGCCTTTCCTAACAGGTTTTTATCCACACCGCTCACCACGCTTGTGATCTGTAAGCGAGCGGTGTTAAGCTCAGCAACATCAACAGCTTTGAAATGAAAGAAGCTTACGGTATGAAGGGCTCTTATCCAATAGGAAAAACAATGAATTATCACTATAAATCAATGTGTTGCAATGATAAACAATGAACAATAAAGACTGCTCTAAGGCTCTTTTAACTGTTTCTCTCTCCAGCTTTTTTCTCATTCTCTCTATTGTGCTAAGCCCTCTTGTAAAAATAATGCAAAGTTCTCCGTTTTATGCACTTTTGTTAAGATTAAAAAAGATTGCGTGGTGGTCATTTCCCCTTTGTCAAAAACAGAAATGTTTTCAAGACATCATATTTTATCAATAAGGAGCAGGGAGTGATAAAAGATGCATGGTTTATTATGATTTGTTGTAAGCCATTGTTGTTTTGGACGGGATGATAGAGGGTATGGTCAATTTTCCATAATTCTCTTTAAGTGTTTTTAAAGAGCGGTGAAGTCTTTAGGGCTGGGCTGAGCTTGTGCATAGAGCCTAGGAAGTGAAGCGTATGCGTTTAAGCGAGAGGAACCTGCCCCAAAAGAAGCTGGATTGTTTACAGATCCGCAGGGGGCAGAATCTTCGCTCTTTGAGATGTGGGAGGAAAGCCACTAAGCTTGCGTTTTATCAAGCGTGCACGCTTTTCTTGCAAGATGAATGGCAAACTAAAAAGTGATGAAAAAATGAGACACAGCCAATAGAGCAGTGAGAAGAGAGCAGCAAAAACGCGATAGAGATGATCTTATTCAAAAGATCTTTTTGCGCCTTTTTGCATTATTGCTTTTTTATTCAGCACTTCTTTGAGATCTACTGCTGCAAATGTGCAAAGATATACTCTCTTGTAGCCATAAGATGTGCAAATTAAGAATAGCCAAAAAGAGCAAGAACGCTCTCGCTTTCATACCCAGAAACATTCCTTTCAGACTTTGGGAGGGCATGAGCATTTCTTGCATTATTGCTTTTTCTGCTTCTGTAAACTCTGCCATTTTTTGTTTTTTTACCAGCCGTGTTTCCACCCACAGAGGCGTTCCCCTTGCTTGTTGTGTTTTAAGATCTCTTTTGCTAGGTGTGGACTGATGGCGTGCAGATCTTGCCGGCTTAAATAAATGGGTAACCAACCAACACAAGAAGAATGCTCACTTGTCACGCACCCACTTAGAGAGCTCAGTACGCACATCAGCATCACTTTTTTTGTTAATTTCATTTTCCACCTCAAGTCTTGTTGTTGCTGACTTTAAAGCCTTTTCTGTTTGCTTTTGCCGTTCGGCTTTTTTTCCAAGAGTAAAAGCTTTTGCTAAAATCATAAAAACAGCCGCTAAAGCCGTACCGATCATCATTAGATTTTTTTTAAGAGACGAAATCATAAGCGTTGCTCCTGAAACCGTTTAGCAACAAAGACAATTCCCGCACATGCGGCGAGAACCATAATGGCTGCTAGTGCCCATTGAATGGGACCATTGCCTACCAACAAGCCGCCAAGCCCAGAAAACGACCCTATAATTGGTGCAAGTGCTTCCGCTTTGAGAACCCCTGTTGGTGCTTGCGTTTCTACTGTTTGATAATTGGAGGAAATATAAGCCCCTTTCGCCCACAGCCCTGCTTCTGCTGCACGACGGTGGACAAGACCTTGAAGACGTTTGCCACCTGCTTTGGTCCATTTCTGTAATTCAGCAGGGACCGCTTCATAATCGCCTTTATTCAGTTTTTTTAACAGTGTAGAGTTGCAAAAAGCTGCCGTTCCTACATTATAGCAAAAGGATACTAACGCTGCGAACTGCCAAGGGCTCAAAGAAACTTGAACTGCTTGCTCAACAGCGTTTTCATATTGTCTTAAATCTTGGTAAAGAAGTTCTTCTGCTTGTTGTTCAGTGATTTTCATGCCTTTGTGAACAGAATTTTTTCCAACAGCACCTGTATGTCCATAACCTATTGTCCATACACCAATGGCATCTTTATAGGCATTCAAGCGCAAGCCTTCCCATTGTTTAATGAGCGCAAGCCCTTCTGATGATATTTTTCTCATATGCTTCTCCATAAAAAAGCTCCGTTCAAAGCAGAGCTGAATGACATCACTCTAAAAAGTGAATGTTTCCCCACTCTTCAAAAACAAAAAAAGGGGATTTTGAAAAATGAAACCTTGAGGGTGGATGTCGGTGAGGCGGATTTTGGTGGCAGGGGTTGCTTGGTGGTTGGGGTTTGCTTGAAGGCGGCTTTTGCTGATCTTATGCCGATGGGATTGGGGCGTTAGCTGGAGAGCAGCAATAGGGGCGTTGTTGCTGGAGAGTTTCGATTGT
>NZ_BAABIZ010000023.1:3706-12320 GCF_039543045.1 Bartonella jaculi | reverse complement strand
TCTGTAAAAAGAAAAGCAGGGTGCATTGGAGAGTTCGTAAAGGGGGAGGCGAAAAGTGATGCAGTGCGTGGGTTGAAAGAGTGGGACGGTTTCTGGTGAGATTGGATGCGCATGAAGGGCGGTTCCTGAGCGGTTGCTTTCTGGTGGCAGGGGTTGCTTGGTGGTTGGGGTTTGCTTGAAGGCGGCTTTTGCTGATCTTATGCCGATGGGATTGGGAAGTTGGCTGGAGAGCAGCAATAGGGGCGTTGTTGCTGGAGAGTTTCGATTGTGGGATACTCATGCGCGGCGGCTCCTGAGCGGTTGCTTTTTTTAGGCATGCTGCTTAGATTGTCTATCTCCTATAATCCCAAAATGGAGGAATTTGCTCGAAAAAGCAGAGAAATCTGCAACAATTAATCTGCTCATGACAATAAACCCAAATGTACAAGCCAAACTTCGTATGCATAATGAACAAAAACATTAAAAATTACATCACATGCTAAGCAGAGACTTATATTCCTTAACCCTTTTTCTGTGTGCTGAAACAGAGACTGTTTTTTCTTCCTCTGTTGTTACTAAGTTCTTATCAAACCTCTCGGCAAGAGTTTTGTCCTTTTTGTTTACTTTTTCATTTTCAGCTCCCGGATGTGACTTAACATATTGTTCGAGACGCCTTCTGCTTTGCGTGTGTTTGAAAAAGCTAACTGGAAGATACGCATCCAATTTATCAGAAGGTAAAGGCGCATCTGATTGACATAACACGCCGTCAATATTGTCCTTGTGCATTCTTGTCAATTTACCAGCTTCGGTATGAAGCTTTTTGGCAAGCGCTAAACTAAAAATTCCACACTCAGAAGAGCTGCGTTGAATATCCATTTCTACTATGGAAAAACGACAATCAGGTAATTGAGATTTAATGGACATTTGAGTTCTTAATGCCAACATCGCTGGATTCATACTCTTGAGTGTTGCTGATTCAAAAAATATCAAGGATGTTTTGTTTTCGATGGTTCGATGATCAATCACCGCAAAATGCATTCCCTTTTCCTTCATGTTCACTATATGTCTGCAAGATTGAACCCCATTATCAATGGCTTCTTTTATTGAAAGGCAAAGCTCTTCAGAGCTCGTAGCAAATTTAAGATCTAATCTTGGATATTTAAGATTTGCTTGTTCTATGAGAGCAGGCATTAGTTTCAAATCTATATGTGCATAATCTTTTTTAATCCAACTCCCGTCAGCAATATCTTTCTCTAAGCCTGTAATGATATCTTGTAATTTTTCATGATCGAATGGGATATTTTTTTCTTTTTCGGTGTTGAGTTGTTCTAAACGTGCTAGAAGACTTTCTAGGGATTCATTTTCGATATCGGCTCCTTGAACACTTGATGAACTCTGGGCGCTGCTTTTTGAATCTTGTGGCTTCATAAATTAATCTCCTTCTTTATAAGAAGGAAAAGGCTATCCTTTCATTTTGCTAAAAACATGTTTTATTCTAGATAAACAATGCCTTATTCTGGGAAAAACGGTATTCACTGCTTTTTTCCTCTGAAAGGTAAGGGAATCAGGGGATGTTCCAAATCTCAACAGCTTTCGTAAGGCTTACCAAACTGAAATTTCCAGCTTTTCAAGAAAGCATCAAAAGCCAAAGGAGTAATAAAAATTCGGCTGCTTTTATCTTACTCTTTACGGCTTATCATCTGCCTTCTCTTTTACGCAGAAATCCCTCTGTGAGAGAGAACTTTGCTTTTTGAGAGCAATCTCGACCAGTGTCAATGAAAAACAGACTGAAATTTTATTCTGTTTCCTCATGGAGAAGCTTCGTTCTCATCTCCTGATGGGGAAACGTCATTTTGTCTCTTGATGGGTTGCTTTATTTGTCTCTCTGTAAGTAAAATTTTTGCGCAAGCCTTTACATTCCACTCTCCAAGCCATTATTCTGCTGTTGAGAGGCAGGACTATGATGCCTCTCAGCTATCACTTTGTTTAGTATGTCTTCCTATCCTTTTTAGAGGATTGCCTCCTTTTCTCTTCAACAGAAGAGATGGGCAAAAAATAAACTTGACTCTTTTAATATAATACCACAAGACAGCTTATATTTTCAAATAAATTTTGATAAATCTACGAGAATACAGTTGAATAACAAAACGAGCTGTTTGCGTCGATTGCTTCTTATATCCGTTTTTTCTTTTTATAAATCTCCTTTATAGAGTACAGTATGGGAAGCGTATCAAGAACAAAACGCAACGGACTAACAAGAAAGGAGAGCCGATTGCTCTTCTGCAAAAAGCTATTGTAGATAAGATGTTGTAGATATTATAATACCGCATGAATGTTATGCTGGCGATGCTGCTGTTGTGCTTCTTTTATCGCTTCGTTCATCTCTTCAGAGTGAGTGGTTGTTCTTTGATTGCATTGTTTTCGTGCTTTTTTATCCGATGATAAGGGGGCAAAATCATCACAAGAGCCATTGAGAAAACCTTTTGCGCATCAAGAGTCATTTTTGATTTGTCGATACCGTTGTGCGGGCAATGCTTTGATTTATAACGATCATTTATCGTTTTGCATGGTGAATGAAAGCCCCTCATACTGTAAGATTCTCTCATTTTAAATCTGTTTATAGTGAATCAATCAAAATTATTTGCTTGCACCTGATGCTTCATGCATCCTGTTTATCGCTAAGCTCACTAGGGCACCTGCTCACTAGGGCACCTGCTCACTAGGGCACCTGCTCACTAGGGCACCTGCTCACTAGGGCACCTGCTCACTAGGGCACCTGCTCACTAGGGCACCTGCTCACTAGGGCACCTGCTCACTAGGGCGCTTGCTCACAAGGGCGCTTGCTCACAAGGGCGCTTGCTCACAAGGGCGCTTGCTCACAAGGGAGGCTGCTCACAAGGGCGCTTGCTCACAAGGGAGGCTGCTCACAAGGGTGTCTGCTCACTAGGGAGGCTGCTCACTAGGGAGGCTGCTCACTAGGGAGGCTGCTCACTAGGGTGTCTGATAGAGGAGCTCAAAAGCGGGTTTTTGGCATCTTCTGTGGTCACACAAAACTGTTTCGTATACATCGTGGGGGGGAATGCAGTCGTGGGGGGTGGAGTTGTAATTTTTTATCCTCCTTTTTGCTCTTTTTGCTGTGCGATAAAAAGTATGATGCCGTCTTTCATGGTAATGAAAGAAGGTCAAGGAGAGATGGAGGATTTTTTTGTTGCTTTCTTCTCATACGTAAATCTTTTCTTGTGTCGAGGTCCTCACACTATCAAGGTCTTGTTATAAAATTATGCGGCGTCAATTGATGACAGAGATGTTCGCATCTTGAAAAAAGCCGTTTTTTATACGCCAATATCCTGTTATAAACGCATGTTAAGCCTTGTTTGAAAAATGCCACGCTTTTACCTTTTTGAATATACACAGCTTTTTAAAAAGAGGGATTGAAAATTTTTATGCAGGCTGTTACATCATCTTTAATGCATGAAGCTATCACATTGCCTACACAGGTGTGTTGCGGAGGTTGACAAATCGAATGCGAGAAAATCCTTGGCTGTTTTCGCAGCTTTGTACGATTTGGAGATCAACGTGTAGTTGTATGTAGGGTGGGTGCTTTCTCTTATACATGTCCATAATGTGGAAGGGGGATCAGTGATAGGACTCTATGTAGAAAGAGTGCTGATGGGCGGCGTTGTAAAAATGCTGTAAAACATTTAAGGAGCGGGGAATGTTAATATGACAACAGACAACCAGAAATTAAATCAATCTTCTCAATCACAACAATCTTCTCAGGCGCAACAATCTTCTCAGGCGCAACAATCTTCTCAGGCGCAACAATCTTCTCAGGCACAACAATCTTCTCAGGCACAACAATCTTCTCAGGCACAACAATCTTCTCAGGGGCAAGATTATGCCTCTCTTCTCAAAGATTCAATGAGGGACAAAGAATCTAAACTTTGTTCGTTCAGAAAATCGATGCTTCTTTCAAAAAAAGATTATATCATAATAATCTTCATTTCTGTGATCATGTTGGTTTTTGGAGCCTTTCAACCAATGACTCTGTTCACGTTTCTTTTTCAGTTTTTCAGTGGGCTCGGTAGCCTTTTGGGAGATGGCTTTGGTTCCTTTATATCTAGGCTGCCGATTGCATTATGGGCACTTTCTATCATTTTCTTACCTGTGGTGTTGGTGCTCCACATCATACTGGATCGTAAATTGAAAGCAATGATGGGAAAACTAGAAAAATCTTCTCAACAGTAAGACAAAACAATCACGGCATAAATGCCATAGGGGAAAATAACTATGCTTACATTATTCTTCGCGTTCCTAGCTTTTTTAGGAATCGTTATCATTTCTGTTTTAAATGGTGTCTTGCTAATCGGGATTTATTACCTTTTTATCAAACGTGTGAGATTGTATCTTACTCTGGATAAAGAGCTGAAAAACAGTCACTGAACAACAGAAGTAGCAATTGAGCAGAGATGAAAGAAGTCAAAAAATGAAAGGACAAAATTCAGTCTTTGATAAATTTTTTGATAAAAAACAACTCTCTCTTTCTTGGCAAGATTATAAAAAAATATTCTCCCTCTCTACGGTTTTGGTTATTTCTCTCACCACCGTGTGCGTTGTATACCAAGCAAATTGGGGGGAAGGTATCTTGTCTTTTAGGATATTCCTATTGCTTGCATGGGGCTTGCTGTGTGCTCTGTTGTTCTTACCGATCGTTTTGCTATCCCGCATGATAGTGACGGGTAAGTTGAAAAAAATGCTTCACCAACTTGAAGAAGAGGTGGAGCAGCAAGATAAACTGATGACAGCATTGGATGCAGGAGAAGGGGAAAAATGAAGAGTTTGTTGTATTCCTCTTTCACTTGTTCTTATCCTTATGGTGCTTGTTATTATAGTGCTTGGCTCTTTCGTCAAGGGGCAGGTGTTGTGCCTTATAACTCTTATATCAAAGTCTTCGAAACTGTATGGCAAACGAAAATGTATGGCTGTATGGCAAGGGGACTGACGGTACTGAGACACATGATGAAAAGCGTCACATAGTGTGTGGGAAGCCGTGAATCGTTTAGAGAAAGAGTTTTACAATTGCACGCGTAAAAATGCGTGCGTAAAAAATAGCGCTTACCAAGGGAAACTCTGCCCAGGGAAAATTCTGCCCAGGGAAAATTCTGCCCAGTGAGAATTGTACCCAGGGAGAATTGTACCCAGGGAGAATTGTACCCAGGGAGAATTCTATAATGGGAAAAACAACGCTTAAAAGAGGGAAGACGTCGTCGTGTGAGGCGGTGCGAGGCAAGAGGTACAGTGGAGGGTAAAAGAGCAAGAGTGCAAGAAAAGCTCGTGTTTTGATATTGTCTCCAGTGAAAGTGGGAAATGAAAAACTGTTGCTGTAAAATGAAAACTAAGGGAGACAAATGTTGTGCAAAACAAAGTGGCTCGTTTCTCTGCAGCAAGAACAGTTCAAAAGTTTTTAGGAAAATGTGTAAAAAAGTGAGGAAAAATGAAGGGGAAAAAGTTAGCGTTTTGTTTAGGATTGCGTTTTCTTTCATTCAAAAAATCAATGGTGTTTTTATTGAAAAATTATAAAAAAATGTCTCGCAACTTTCTCATCATGTTTTGCATCCCTCTTATCTGGATTGCTTTAGAGACTCCCGCTTGCGCAAAGTCTTTCACACAGATGTTGGGGTGGGCAAAATGGGATGTCCTTGGTAATCTTCTCTTTCTTTTGCCGGTTTTGATCTGGGCATGTATTTTCGCTCCCCTTCCTATCCTTTGGGGACTCCACAATATTCGCGATCGTAAATTGAAAAAAACAATTCAGAAATTGGAAGAAACAACAAAGTCGCAGGATAAATCAGATAAGGTATAAATGCCATGGGCCCAGGAGCGATTATTCTTATCGTCCCGATCATTTTATTTGTATTTCTCAGTGTCGTGATCTTGGCCGTTTTGGTCACGGCAATAATCATGGCGCCTTATTACTCTTTTCTTAAACGTTTGAGGCTGTATTACAAGGTGAAAGAACAAAAACGCTTGATGAAAGAACATCTGCAGCACCTTGGTGATCTTGAAAATAATGAAAAAGAAGGCAAAAACAAGATTTTCGCTCTCAACACAGAGGATAGTTCCTTCTTACTCAAAAAGTGGCTGGATTTTTCATGGAAAGATTATGCCATTATACTTTTCCTCTCTCTCATCATTATCGCTTTCAAAGTGTATGTGTATATAAGTTTTGTGCAAGAGATGAATTATGTCCAAGAAATGAAGCGTAATTTAAGCAGCATCAATGAAGGGAGACTTGAAGAATTGGTCTTTCTCTTATTGCTGCTGGTCTTTATATCGGCATGTGTTTTGGTAACTATCCCTGTCATTTTGATGCTCCGTGCACTCTTAACTGCTCAGTTGAAAAAAAAGATCCAGCGGTTGGAAGAATTAACCTATCAACAAGATAAAGGCGTCCATTAATAGAACGCAAGGGGGAACAAAGTGCCTCATATGATGCTAGAATACATGATGGGATATACGTTCATTTGCCTCTTTTTTGCGGGAGTGGTGCTTGATGTTTTTTTAAGTATAGCAGTTGTGGCGCTGTATTACTCTTTTCTCAAGCGTTTGTGTGCGTATTACAAGGTGACAAAACACTTAACAAAAGCGCTGAAAAAGAATGCCTAGTGGCTTAAAGGTGTCATGGGGGAAAAGGGATGAAGAGGGGCAAAAGATCTTCAGAGGCAGAAGGGAAAGCTTTGCGGGAGTGGTGCTTGATGTTTTCTTAAAGAAGCAGTTGTGGCGCTGTATTACTCTTTTCTCAAGCGTTTTCGTGCGTATTACAAGGTGACGAAACACTTAACAAAAGCGCTGAAAAAGAATGCCTAGTGGCTTGCAGGTGTCGTAAAACAAGGGGATGAAGAGGGGCAAAAGATCTTCAGAGGCAGAAGGGAAAGCTTTGCGGGAGTGGTGCTTGATGTTTTTTTAAGTATAGCAGTTGTGGCGCTTGTGCACCATGCAAGAGTGTACAACGTGGCGGTTTGGCAACGGAGAAAGAAAGGCAAGACAGCTATCGTACTTGAAGCATCCATGGCACTTTTAGTGGGTTTTAAAAGAGTTGGCATGAGAAAAAAAATACGCTCGCATAAGAAAAGAGCAATGAAGGGCAAGAGCGTAACATTTGATAAAGCACCGCGCTCTTTTTCATTCGAACAAGCGTTTCTTTTGATGAGAGATCATATCGTTATCTCTTTGCTCTTTCTCCTTATTGTACTGTGCAGAAGGATTCTCTTGGTACCAAGATTAGCAGAGTGGAAGCTGAGTGTGGGGCAAGACAGTACTGTTTTTTGTCTCCGTGCTCTGGCAAGTTTAGCGGTCTGTATTGTTGCCTTTATGCCGGTGATGCTGGTGTTGTGCATAGTCTTTACGCGTCGGTTGAAAAAAATATCCAGAGACTAGAAGAAGCAACTTGGCAACGTGATAAAGCGATGTGTATCCAAGTGATAGGTCTAGAGAGCGATAAATCTACGCAGTGTTAAGTCTGGGCGATAAGGGACAAATTATAAGTGAGATATTCTTTATCCGTTTTACTTTGAACGAGGAGATCTGAGGAAATACGTGGTCTTTTGAATAGCATTAATCGTCTTTTTTAGTTTGCTTCTGGTGGTATCTTCTCTTTTCGTGACGCTGTTGATTTTAGCACTGTATTACTCTTTTCTCAAACGTACGAGGGGGTATTGTAGAGTGAAACGAGAATTGAAACGCGTAAGAAAAGAGCGCAACAGAGCGCTTGCGCAGTTATAAGTTATAGAGAGGTGCAAGAGGCAATGTTCAGCAGCTCTGTGACAAAAAAGAACGGATGGTGGAGGAAACATAAGGCAAAGAGGGTGAAAAATCTCTCAGGTCTGTGAGGAGGATGCTCTTACCATTTGGAAAGCAACAGCGCTTTTAGAAAGTCTGGGTGGTTTGTTGAAAGAAAGGCAAGACAGCTATCGTACTTGAAGCATCCATGGCACGTGAGTGGTTCTTAAAAAAGTGCGTATGAGAAAAAGAATGCGCTCGCATAAGAAAAGGAAAGAGCAATGAAGTGGAAAAATTCAGCATTTTTTAACAAACGGCCCTCTTTTTTCGAGAAAGAGCTTTTTTCTACGCGAGAGCTTGTTGTCATTTGTTGCCTCTCACTCGTCATTGCCTTGTGGGATAAGATCCTCTCTCTACCATCCTTGGCAGAATGGGAATTAACAGTAGAGCAAGACAGTATGCTTTTGTCTGTCTCCGTGCTCTGGCAAGTGATTACAGTGTGCGCTTGTGTTTTGATTCCAATTATGGCGATAGTCTACATCATATTGTGGTATTTGTTGGGAATAAATACCCAAAAATTGAAAGAAATAAACCAGCAACAGGGTAAAATAACCTTTCACCAAAAGGATCGCTATAAAAAGAGCGATAGGGGGAAAAAGTACGATATTCTTGTTGCAATATTTGTTCTTGTGCTTGTGTTGGTGACAGCTTGGATTGCTGTTATTCCCATGATGATTTTGCCACTTTATTATGGTGTCTTTAAGCAGGTGAGAATGTATCGCTGTTTAAGAAAACAACTGAAAAGCGTGCTGAAAGAACCTGATACAGCTGTTTGAGAAACTACGAGAGGGAAAGA
>NZ_BAABIZ010000023.1:0-3609 GCF_039543045.1 Bartonella jaculi | reverse complement strand
CCTATGATGATTTTGCCACTTTATTATGGTGCCTTTAAGCAGGTGAGAATGTATCGCTGTTTAAGAAAACAACTGAAAAGCGTGCTGAAAGAACCTGATACAGCTGTTTGAGAAACTACGAGAGGGAAAGAATGATAAAGCACAGATAGGGATGAAGCAGGTGGAGGTGCAATAGGTAGGGGGTGCAATAGGGGGAAAAAGTACGATATTCTTGTTGCAATATTTGTTCTTGTGCTTGTGTTGGTGACAGCTTGGATTGCTGTTATCCCTATGATGATTTTGCCACTTTATTATGGTGTCTTTAAGCAGGTGAGAATGTATCGCTGTTTAAGAAAACAACTGAAAAGCGTGCTGAAAGAACCTGATACAGCTGTTTGAGAAACTACGAGAGGGAAAGAATGATAAAGCACAGATAGGGATGAAGCAGGTGGAGGTGCAATAGGTAGGGGCTGCAGTAGGTAAGGGTGCAGTAGGTGGGAGCATGAAGCAGAGGAGCATTGAGAAGACAGATGAAGAAGAAGAGCGAGAAGAGCTCTATGACGTTTATGATGACGGGGAAGTTCTGACCATGGAAAGCGCAACCGCGTTTCTAAAGAGCTTGGGGTGGTCGGTGGAAATCGAGGGATATGGGGATCATAGTGCAATTTCTTTATCATGATGAAGTCAGTGAAGATTTTTCGATCTGATCACGGACTTTTAATTATGACCGGTATTTTTGCCGCTGCTTGCCAGACTATTAATCCTTATAATTCTCAAGCTTTGCCAGCCGTACACCTGAGTTTTGTGCGTAGGGGACTGCAAATTTTTGCGGAAAGAGTCACAAAGGACCGTTTAAAGCAGGCGCTTGATGAAACTTTAAAATGGGCGATGGAGGATTCTCGTCTTCAGGAAACGTTTCGCTCTCAATATAGTGCTCTGCCTTGATAGTGCTCCGCCTTGGAAAAAAAATACCGTAGCTTGGTCGATAAACGAAACCAATGGGGTACCCTTTATGCTCTTGCTGCTCTTGCTTTGCTTGGCGATGTTGAAACCTTACACTCTTATCAAAGGCGCTTTGCAGAAGGTCATTATCTAGGCTTTGTGGCAGATAGCGAGTCTGCAGCTCTTGACGCGTTTCTTCTTGAATGCGCTTTTTGAATGCGCTTTGCTGATGGAAGAAGAGGTGGCTAAAACAGAGCAACTCAGTTACGCTGTGCTTGAACGGGTGGCTGAAAAATTGTCTATGGAAGTCAATAATTATCGCGCTTTTAGAGTCAGAGATCCGAATTTGTGTCATAAAAAAACGGGATTATCATAAGATAAAGAGTCGAATGAAAAAACAGGAATTAAGAAAACAAGGATCCATTGTGTGTGATGAGGAAATTATATTTGAAGCCGAAGGGATGAAGCACTGTCCTGATATTGTTTATATCAAAGACGGTGAATTAGCAGTTGCCGATAGAAGTATTGATTAGTTGAAGACAAACCATTGTTGCGTAAAACAAAGGATATCTCAAGATGCCGTCAAGAATTTTGCAAAAACTTTAAGAAAAATAAACAATCATAGTAAATTCTTTAAAAGAAAATGCACCGAAAAGCATGCAAATTAAAGAATAGAAAAGAACATTTAGTGTTCAATTCGCAGTTATCCAGTTTTTTAAGAAAAAACTGTTGCTTTGTTTCTCAGAAAAAGATGAGAACGGTGTAAAAACAAATATAAAATAAAACTTAAAAGAATATCCTCGTGTATAAAAGTAAAGTAAAGTAAAACAAAAAACCCCTCCTTAAATAAAGGGATTTTTTTTAAGCTTTAATCCATAACGCGCGAGGTACCCCTCCCCTTGTGAAGTTCTTTCACAGTGCGTTCAGTACCTTCCCCTCATTCCCCTCATACGCGTCATGGACCCCTCCTTGTTGTCCTGCTAAGCCGTTCTGTTTAAATAATTTGTAACGAGTGCTTCTATGCCAATCATGATAGATGAGCACAGAAATCCACCTACCGCATACAATATCTCTGTTCCTTGTTTGTATAAATTACTTATATCCACTTTTGGTTTTGTATTGTTGTTGCCATTGTTTGTATTGTTGTTGCCATTGTTTGTATTGCTGTTATTATTGTCACCATTTACTGGTATAAATGATAGACTAAATGTGCCACTTGCTGGTTCAATAAGATTTAAATCTTTTTCAGAAGAAGTATAAGGTGAAATAATAGGACCTTGTTGCTGGTTTACTATATGATCAGATGCTTCAAATGCTAAAGCTAAACCACTTGTGACAGCACCGACTATAAAAAAATATCTTATTTTCATAGCATCCCTCCTTTATTTATTTATCAAATAAATATCGAAACGTATCATACATAAATTCAATTTAAATTGCTATAGTAAAAATGCAACAGTCATAAAAAAGAATTATTTGTGTCTATAAATAGCCTTAATTAACCAATTTTCGCCTTAATAAATTCTTTATAATTCTTTATCGCGGATGTGTGGAGCGGATTTAACGGTTTCGTGTAGATAATCATGCGTAATTGGTGACAAAAACGGGGCTAGAAAGCCCCTTTTTGTGTCGCAGCAAAGGAGTGTAAGGGCTTAATATCACGAGAGTTGAACGGATTTTGTTAGCAGTTTGAGGCTCCCTTGTGGGTTTTAGGGTCCATTCTGTGTGGGCTGAATGTGTTCTGTGGGGAATGAATCTCGTATGGGGAGTCGGTGCGCATTCCTTTAGAGGGTAGCGCATCTTTTTGGGGGGGACGTGGGAGAGGCGGTAAATTTTCTGTGAAAAGTTGAGATTATGCGTGAAGGTTGTACTTTTCTGTATTTCATACTGGTTGGCTCTTGAAGCTGTTATGGATGTTTCTCTTACAGCCTTAATATTTGAGATTCCCAATATGGGAGATGATTTTAAAGTGAGGAGGCAAGCCAGTAAGCAATCAAAGTCACTGAAAAAGTCACTGAAAAAGTCATTGGGGGGGGGATTTGCGTGATTCTCTGCGATCACTTCTTGTTTTTATTTCGTGCTGATAATGTTTAAAAATGGATGGCTTTAAAAGGCTTCCATGACAGAAGTTCACGAGGATAAAGCAGTATGGAGAGGGAAAAAGTTTCATAATTGTTGGTTTTATTGCCAATTTATCCGATTATCGCTTTTTTTAACTGTCCTCTTCTTTTCTTCAAATCATATTCTATCGATTTATATCGACAGTGTTTAGAGTGTTGTAAGCAACATGATATCGTTGTGAAAATGCTTTCGCCATTTGTAAAAGGGGATTTCGACGAGAAGAATAAATTTGCCAATTTGTTTTGTGCATTAAAAATGGTGAGAATGGTGCCGTATACTCGATGAAGAGGACCTAAAAAGATAAAGGACAGTGGATAAAGATCTAAAAGAAATTTACAAATTTTTTAAAAAAGTTACACCCTTTCAATGGGTAAGGGCCCCCTAGATTAGTTCTTGGTGGGCTTGAAGCTTGTGCAGTAGCCCCCTTGTGCAGTAGCCCCCTTGTGCAGTAGCCCCCTTGTGCAGTAGCCCCCTTGTGCAGTAGCCCCCTTGTGCAGTAGCCCCCTTGTGCAGTAGCCCCCTTGTGCAGTAGCCCCCTTGTGCAGTAGCCCCCTTGTGCAGTAGCCC
>NZ_BAABIZ010000022.1:0-19756 GCF_039543045.1 Bartonella jaculi | reverse complement strand
CCTGCTCGACGGGCAAACCGATAAAATCGGCAATGGCGCGTTCGGCTTTCTCGTTAGACCGTGTCCAAATGTGTTGAACACTGGATGACGAGAGTTGATAAGCTTTCGCGAGCTCCGCCAAGGTCATGTTCCGGCGGCGTAGCTCGGCTAAAATACTATGGCGATCCCATACTTGAATGCATGTTTGTGTGATTGTCATAAACTTTCGCTCCTGCTTCAAACGGATGCTCCCACATCCGTTTTTTGTGGGGTTAATTGTAAAATATCTGCCCTCTATAGCGGGCGGTAATTAAAGGTATAATGCCAAATTCGGCTTTTGTAAATACCGAAAATGGATTTGGAGTGATTTTTTTGGCACGACCTGAAAAAGAACCTGCAACAGAACTGGCAAAACGATTGCGTGAAATACGGCACACCCTTGGTTTTACGGAGCGCAAACAATTTGCTAAACATTTTGAAATCCCCGAAACGACTATGCGCAATTATGAAACGGGTTTGCAAGAACCCCCTGCATCTATAATGCGAATATATAAAGATCGCTGTGGAATATCCTTAGACTGGCTCGTCACTGGAGAAGGCGAAATGTTTAGTGACATGGCAAAAGCGAAAGCTGTAGGTTTTAAAATGCCTACTATCCCTGCTGGTCTCATGAAAAAGCTTGGTCGCATAGCTTATACAACCTATCGCGATGCAAATATAAAACTCCCCCCTGAAGATATAGCGGAACTCGCGGCGGAACTTTATAAAAAACTGCAAGAGCTTGTTCAAGACATCAACGACACGGAAGAAGTCGAGCTTACCTTGCCTCTTCTAAAATTGCATTTAAAGCGTCAAATCGAGGCTGAAAGAGTACATCTAGAAACTACACAAAATACGGCTTAATGCCTCTCTAAAATGAAAAATCGATATGAAAATCTTTTTACATTAGAAAAATTACACAACCATTTGATTTATAATAATATATTGCCTCTAAAAATAGATAATCACCAATAGGTGAAAATCTTTTTTGCTTTTTTGGTTATTTTTGGCTGATTTTGGAGTGAACTTCACAATTTACCGAATTTTTTTCACAGGGTCTTCAAAGGCGGTTTTCTGGGCTTTCACAGACTTTTTAAAAATCTTCAAAGGGTTTTCAAAGACCTTTCAAAGCCTTCTCTCATTTTTACGCTCAAATTCCAATTTTCGCTCTTTTTAGCTCTTTTTTACAATTTTAGGTGTCAAAATCTATTTTGACAAAACACGCATTTAATACTAAATTTTATACATAAAAACAATAAATTACCACCTATTCCTCGCTAATCCCACCTCTTCCCACTTAGTACAAAACCTAGTGTCAAACTACAGTTGATAAAAGTTAGAGAATAGGATTTTTAAATCTCTCTCTGTAACCGTATAATAATCTTTATAAATTCTTTCTCATAATTCTTTGAATAATATTAAGTTGGTTGTGAAAGGCTATTTGAAATCCTAATAAACCTGCCAACTATTTCACACGGCAGGGATTTTCTTTTCTTCTCAACAGTGCCATTGTTTCTTGATCTAAATTGTATAATTCGATGATCTCTTCTGCCATTCCAACGGGTATGGGCTTTTTGCCAATCTCTACAAAAGATAAAAATGCTACAGATATATCTAATTTTAGCCATATCTAAAAGACGTTCGGAGTGATCAATGCGAAGTTTACATAAGATTTTACCAAACGGTGTTAGTATTTAAAATCTATGAAGAATTAACAGACATATTAATTCCTAGCAGTAATTTTCAGATTTTTATCTACAATGCATTACGAATTAGGACTTCTTTTCGAGGTGTTTTTTAACCATACCAGATATCCAAAGCGTTTCTACTTCTAAAAAATTGAAATCTTTGAAAACCTCTCTCTATTATTTTAATAATAGATTGATTTGTAAAGACAGTTCATTATTTTGTATGTTGAATGAGATCCCCCAATACCGTAAAATTCTCTCATTTCACCCCCTCTTATAATGAAGCAAACAAAACCATCCCATTGACATCACAAGCGGGCTTGTGGACATTGAGAGATGTTTCTTTAAAACAAGCATGTGAATGTGCAACAAAATGGCGTTCTGTTTCGTACGAGGAGCGTAATCCATTAAAAAACGAGAAAAACAAAAGCATGAGGCACTACCGCAATCACCACTACTTAAAAGATATTGCTGTGGATGCTTTGGAACGCCATAAAACAAAATTAAAAAAAAAGATGGATACTAGTTTTTACCTTTACGGATTCATATTTTCTCCAAATTGGACCATTTCCTCGTTTCAGAGATTACGCAAACAGACATCCGCAATACTCTTCCCCCTATCTGGCAAGAGCATTGTTTTTTGTTTTTCTTGCTCTCGTTCAAACTAAGAAAAAACCAGAAAGAGAAAAATATTCTAAGCTCATAATCTCGCCTAAATATTTTACTCAAGCAGCTTTCTTCACTGTCTTGCGGAAACGAAAAGACTTTGTACGCTTTGCCACTACTTTTGCTTTTTCTTGTTTTTCATTTGAAGATGAAGAGTTTCTCCCCTGTGACTGTGCAGCATTATTATCTTTATCTTTGCGCCCCCCAAAACGTTTCTGAGGTTTAGATTTTCTAAAATGAAATTTCTTACCGCTTTCTTTGTCTCTACTTTCTGGCACAATCGGCTTTTCTGGAAATGCTGCAAACTGTTCTGGAATAACTTCACGCACTAACTTCATACAAATCAAGCGTTCTACAGCACGTAACCGTGCCTGTTCTACGCCTTCATCAAAAAGTGTGAGTGCATCACCAGACGCACCATTGCGTCCTGTGCGACCAATGCGATGCACATAACTTTCAGCTTCATCTGGTAAATCATAATTAATAACGTGGCTTATTCCTGATACATCAATACCGCGCGCTGCAATATCTGTTGCGACAAGAATTCTTACGGATCTTTCACGAAAAGCTTTCAATGCATGCTGCCGCGCACTGTGTGATTTATTTCCATGAATTGTCGCAACAGAATAGCCTATCTTTGCTAAACTACGTGTAACAGCATCAGCACCATGTTTAGTTCGGGTAAAAACAATAACCAAAGTAAAAGCCGGATTTGTCAAAAGTTGCGCTAAAACATTCTTTTTTTCACGCGTAGGAACGCAATATAATTTTTGAGTAATTTCCGCAGCAGTAGTCCCTTGAGGAGCCACTTCTATTCTCACAGGATCATTGAGTAGACACTTTGCAAGCGCGGTAATTTCTTTCGGCATTGTCGCAGAAAATAGTGCTGTCTGACGCTCTTGATGCAAAAGTTTTGCAATTTGCCGAACATCATTAATAAAGCCCATATCTAACATGCGATCTGCTTCATCAAGAATCAAAAAACGAGATTGAGAAAGATCAATACATTTTGCACGAACAAGATCCATTAAACGTCCTGGCGTTGCTATTAAAATATCTACACCTGTTTCCATGCGTTTAATTTGTTTAAAACGTGATACCCCGCCCAAAATGAGACACGTAGAAAGATGCGTTCCTTTTGCCGCAGTACGAATTGTTTCATCAATCTGAACAGCAAGTTCACGCGTAGGAGCCAAAATCAAAGCGCGCGCAGTTTTAGGACAACGTTTATCGCCTAAAGCCAAAACTTGACTTAGAACGGGTAAACCAAATGCCAAAGTTTTTCCAGAGCCTGTTTGTGCAATACCTAAAATATCATGCCCTTTCAGCATCATTGGAATAGCTTGTTCTTGAATAGGTTTAGGTTTATTCATACCAGCAATGAGTAAGTTTTTAACCAAAAGAGCAGGCAACCCCAATTCTGTGAAAACGTTCTCTCTATTTACATTCAAAATAAAATCTTTCCTCAGTCCAATCGCTATAAACAAGCATTAAACTGAACCGTGTTGTTCAAGAATCCGCGCAAGAGAGATCTTGATATTACAAATTTATGAAGCAACGCTTGAAAGAGCGATTTGCGCACCCAATGAATACCTTAAAATCAAGGAGAAAGGTGCATAAATTTCATTCTATAAAGAGCTAATTAACCAGCCCGAACACCTTTTCCTGTACTATCGTTCGATTACAACAAAAAATCAAGTACTTTATGGAATCTATTTATAATGGACAAAAAAACAGTAATCTAATCACTTATTTCTTGATGATTATTTCCTTTGGTAAATGCACCTCATTAAAATCAGGATAAATCTCAAGAAAGACCGGATTTTGTACAGTTTTCTGACCACCATAAATTAAATACCACTGTGTTTTATCAAAAATTGCCAAAGTTTTATACTGAATGATACGATCATGCATCTCAAGCAGCGTTGGAATCAAAGCATAAAAAGTACCTTTATCAGTTTGCAGATAGTCTATGTTCGTTTCATCTAAACGGTAAGCGCCTGTAGGTAAATTCTCAAATTGAACACGCAACTGTTTAAGAAAACTGTCACGTAAATTATTCTCTGTCGTATTCAGTCGGTGCGCTATTTCTTTATAAAGCCGGCTGGGCATATAAGCAGAAAGGGGCACAAAATTTCTATTTTTCACAGCATTATTAACATCAACAATAAGATTCGAAAGTTCAGCTTTTTCTGCTGTCGTTAGCTCAGATGCTAAACTTTGTTTACCTGCATAAAAAAACAAAAATAAACCGAGTATAAAATAAAAAACAGACTTCATTATTTATAGCTTTTGTTTCAAAAAAATTTTAGCTTCTCAGATGACAAAATCAAATAATGTTTGATCGTCAGTAATATCACGATAGCGCCAACCTAATGCTTGAAAATTTTCCTCTAATAGACGAAAATTATTGTACTTTTTTGTTTCAATTGCAATCAAAACAGAACCAAAGCTTCTGGATGATTTTTTAAAATATTCAAAGCGCACAATATCATCCTCTGGAGAGAGTTGAGCAAGAAAACTACGTAATGCACCAGGATGTTGTGGAAAACTAAAAATAAAATATTTTCTCAATCCCTGAAAACGCAGAGAACGCTCTTTAATATCTGGCAAACGCTCAAAATCAAAATTACCACCAGAAATAACCAGAAGAATTTTTTTGCCTTTCAACGCCTGAGATGGAATACTATTAAGAGCGTCAATCGATAAAGCGCCAGCCGGTTCAAGAACCACACCTTCCACATTGAGCATTTCAACCATTGTAGAACAAACACGATTTTCAGGAACTGTAATAACAGAATCTGGTGAAAATTGCTTCAGCATCGTGTAATTTAGTGCACCGATTTCAGCCACAGCAGCACCATCTACAAAGGTATCAATATTTTCAAGTTTGACGTGCTTTCCACTCTTCAAACAAGCAAGCAAGCTTGCTGCTCCTTGTGGCTCAACAAAACGAAGTTCCGTTTTCCAACCATATTCATGTAAAAACTTGCTCACACCGCTGGCCAAACCACCTCCGCCTACGGGCACAATGATCAAATCTGGTTCACTTTCCCCATTGAGTCTTTTCCATTGCAAAACAGCCTCGCATAAAACTGTCGCCTGCCCAGTAATAATGCGAGCATCGTCAAAAGGTGGTGCCATCACACCACCACTCTCAGCAGCGAAAGATTGTGCAGCTGCATAACATTGATCAAACGTATCACCAATTAAACGGATATCAATAAACTCTTTACCAAAAATACGTGTCTTATCAATTTTTTGTTGTGGAGTTGTCACAGGCATAAAAATCACGCCTTTGCGCTTAAAATAGCGACAAACGAAAGAAACACCTTGCGCATGATTACCCGCTGACGCGCAAACGAATGCAGCATTTTGAGATATCTTACCAAGCATTTCTGAAACAAAATTAAAAGCACCACGAATCTTATATGAGCGTACTGGTGTTAAATCTTCACGTTTCAAATAAATTTCTGCATCATATTTTTGACTCAGAAAATCATTTCTTTGAAGTGGTGTTTCAGCAAACACATTATGCAAAGCCGTTGTAGCCTTGCTTACATCTTGGATAAAGTTACTCATAACACCGTCATTTCATGCTTTGTTAATATCGTATGGATTTCTTCTAACCGCAAAGGTAACTATTGTCAGCCAAAAATTTATCAAAAATGAAAAGTGACCTTCTTATCATTAATTCTTGATTCAGTAAAAAATATAGCTTATGAGAAAGCTCTTATCGCGGACGTGATGAAAACGGTAAACATAGCAGACTTAAAATCTGCCGGTCGAAGACCTTGCGGGTTCAAGTCCCGCCGTCCGCACCACAGTATGTGGATTTTACCTTATGGTTTTAAAAAAACGAACCACCTTCCATAAATATTTACTGCTATCAGACAGCATCATAAGGGCTATTCTGATTGCGAATCATAGCTTCTTTAAGCTCGCATTTTGCAGTGCGAGTGATTCCAAAAGTTTTCATTCTAAAATAGCAATTTTGCGTCTCTTTCTTCGCGTATGCTGGATTGGCTTTACAACGAAATAGCTCGCCTATTGAATACAACAGAAGATAATTTACATTATAATTTGCTTGAAAACTGCGTGTTTAATTTGAGCATTTGCCTGCTGGAGTTTATCATTTAGAGAAAACAAACATAGACCTATCAAAAAACTGATAAAGGTACTTTTTATGCTTTAACTCCAACCACGCTTAAGACGAAAGATCGCATTATTCAATATAAACGGCTTTCTCTTCACAATAAAAAAGAGCATTTTACAGTCCGCTAAACAAAAAATAAAGGCCCTATCAAAGATAGGACCTCTTCAGCAACTTTACTCTTACAAAAATTAGAATTTGTAAGCTATTCCAGCACGAAACTCATTTGTCTTATAGTTAATTTCAATCTCGTCCTTGAATTTCTTTTTACCAAAATCCGAATAACGATATTCCGCACGCGCAATAACCTTATCTGTTATTGCAAAGTCAACACCACCACCGAGAGTATAACCAATCATCGTTTCTGTCGTATCTGATATCGCATTAAAAGGCTTATCTCCCGTAATTGACACTGATAAAAAATCTTGAAACTGCCCATATGTAACCCCCCCAGCGACATAAGGCATCACACGACCCGTAGAAAAACCAACACGCACCCGTGTGGCACCAGTCCGTTTTTGTTTCAAACTATGAATAAGAGTGAACTTATGACTACTACTTTTCTCTGTCTCTTCTTTACTCCTTAAAGCCGACCGAGAAATTCCACGAACTCGGATTTCACTTTTTTCAGTACCAGATCCTTCAGTACCAGATCCTTCAGTACCAGCTTCTACAGTCCGGCTGAAAGTCTTTGTATCCTTTTTGTCAGCTAAAAGTATATCTGTATCAAATCCTAAAATAAAATTATTACCGAGATCAAAATTAACACCAGCATAAAAACCACCTATAACCCCAGAAAGTTCAGGCATATACTTTTTATCAACCGGTATCCATTTCTTATTTCTACTCTCCTCATAAGGATAGAGAGAAATATCAACATCAGGCACCATTGCAGAAGTTTTACTCGATAAACTACCAACTTGGCCTCCAAAATAAAAACCTGCCCACGAAAAAGGTGAAGAAACAACAACTGATGAAGCAACATGTGTTGGCTGTTCAGGAACCACCACATCTGCTGCCTGTACCACAGAAGATGAAGCAAAAGCAAAAACGGATGCTGTTATAAATTTTGTATTCATAAAATTATACCCCATTGCTAAATTCAAACATAATCAAAAATCACATTAGAAAAACAAAGTGTTATAAAATCTTATGCCGCAAAATTATATGTACTCCTTTATAGTTACACTTAAAATTATCATTACATCAAATTTTAATATTAGTAAATAAATTTTAATTACTTTTAAGATGCAATAAATACTTGAAAATATACAAATTTATCAAAGACATCTACTATACTTTATTTGAAAAGAATAAAACTATGATATTCTGCTCATTTAAACTATCGCACAAAAATCCTAAAATTGGATCATTCAATGGTCTATTTGCATAAGAAATCATCTGAAATAATACAGAATATTTTAGAAATATCGCTATTCATCAAATATTATTATAAATATTTTATAGAAATAAATAATATAAAAAACAATGTAATTCCTTATACAATAAGAAATTTTTAATAATTATTACACAGAATAACATAAATATCAGATACGGCACATACTAAAAAGCCTCACCTATCTTACTCCCCCAATGCTAAATTTCATATCAAAATCAGACCTTTTTATCTGCTACTCTTAATCGTGATATTATTAAAGAACACAAAAATGCTATCATTATTTTTGTAAGTCTTACCTCATAACAAAAGATCTTAAAGCATTTTATTTAAAAATTGCTCTACCCTCATTGATTTCTATATTATCTTCTGCTTGTACCATAAAATGGTCTTTATTAGGAAAAGTGATAAAACACCCCTTCATACAAACTGTAGCTGTTTGATCAGCCTTCAATGAGATATTTGAAGGACTGCTCCCTTCAACGATAGTGATCGATTGTACTTTTAAATCAGTATTCTTCACAGTTGCTGCAAAAGCTGTTGTGGTTACATCCAACAGCGTAACCGCAATGAAAACATAAACATATTTTATCATTCCAAAATTCCTTCCTTAACAAAACGTTTATATAATATAAAGCGAAGAGCATTTATCATCTTAGAAGATGAAGTAATATTAGGCACGTAGATAGCCAAATTAAATGAGAATTTTTTACTATCGAATGCAGTAAAACTCACCTGTGGCGCAGGATTTTTTAAAACTCCCTCTGTCGCAGAAGCAACTTCAAGCAAAATTTCAACAACACGTTCTGGCTCAATATTGGGGGAAACAGTAACAGGGATATCAACTCGACCTATTTTGTTATGTCGAGTCCAATTACTTACATTATTGTTAATGAGGCTTGAATTAGGGATAATAATCGTCTTGCGCTGAAATGTTTCAAGTTCGGTTGCACGCACATTGATACGTTTAACAATACCACCTACCGATCCAGATTCTACGTAATCACCTAATTTAAACGGTCTCCCAACCAAAATAATAAGCCCAGAAACAAAATTTTGAACGATATTTTGCAAACCAAAACCTATACCAAGCGAAAGTCCACCAGCAATAAGTGCAAAATTTCTAAGATCCAAACCCGCCATTGATAATCCTACCAAGGCAGATACCACAACACCACCATAACTTATAACCGTTTTAATAGAATTACGTACACCAGAATCAAATTCCCCATGTGCTAATACTGTACCATCTAACCAACTGATAAATCTGCGGATAAGGAATAAACAGACAAAGAAAACAATGATTCCTGTTCCAATAGAAATCAAAGAAATAGATACATTTCCAATTTGAAACCCAGTAATCAACTGCCACAATACGGCTTTCAAGTAAGAATACGAAAAGCCGAACTGTACAATAATTGGCATTATACAAAACACGACAACAATCAAATTGAGAACAACACTGATAACAATCCCCAATTGATTCATTGTTTTCTCTTCCAAATGTAGCCATCGCATTAAAATACGACCAACGCTCGTTTTCATAAATTGGCCTTTAGTTCCAAGTGCTTGCGCACTTTGTATCCCCAAATACATGAGAACCAAAAATGCACCCCCGATCACAATTTGCTGCATAATAAAACGCGCCAAACCAATATACCCCCCAAAATCCATTACAATAAGCGATACCCCCAATAAAATAAGGGGAATGCGTATATAAAACGGCCAAAATAACGGCTCTCTTTCTTCATCTTGAGAACGTCTCCGCCTGAAACGCAAAGGCACAGAGGAGATTATAAAAAGCAGCATTGCTACGAGAAAAACAGCAACAAAGCTTTTTGCAATTGTTAAGGAAAGAGAGGCTACAACTACTTGATAAATACTATCAAGAACTGCATCAAATGCCAAAACACCGCCTAAAAATGTCAGCAAAATTACCAATTGATATGCCGACGATGACGCAATATTGAGAAGGCGTAAATGGGGCATATTGGATGACAATAGGACAACTGCCAAACGATTTATCAAAAACACAAAGCTAATTTGGTATCCAATCGTATGAAATACTGTTGTAAGTTTTCCTGGATTCAAATCAAAATTGTCAAACAAAAAAAACACAAGATAAACGCAAACAACACATACAAGCGAAGGAAGGAGAATTGAAATAAAAGCAATTAATAAACGCTGCAAATAAGATACTTCCTCATTGTACCTAGTAACATGAGAGTGCATATGTGTAAGAGCTTTATGAGAAAAATGAGAAAGCCCCGAAGCAACAAGAAGTGGAATCAAAAAGGAAAGAAATAGCTGTAAGAATTTGAAATGAAATACAAATTCCCACCAAGCATTGAGCAGCAAAATAAAATCAGATGAAGCTTCTTTAGTTTTTTTAGCAACATGTTTGACCAGTGGTATTGAAAAATCGAACCTGTAGGTAAGCTTGCGTTTAAAAAGTTCTCGAGACTGAGAAAGAGCAAGTTCGGCTATTCTATTTGTAGCCAAAAAGATTTCTTCAAACCGAAGCACTATAGAATTAATCTGAGCTCTTTTCTCTATCAGATGAGAGCGCTCTTTATTTTGACTCTTCAAGTTTTTTTGATCATCTTGGAGCTCTGTCAACTGATCAAGAAGTGCATTAATATCATTAAGAGGAGCACGCAAAACGAATGCTGCATCCATAGCGCGTTTACTGACATTTCGCGCCCGCAGCCGCAACTCTGCCAAAGAACTTTCATCTTCTGATTCGCTTTCAAAGTCTTTTTCTAAAGCTTCTGTATCTTGTTCAAGAATCTTAATAACTGACTGTTGTTGTTGAAGAATTCTATCAATTGAACGTGTAGTTATCGATTGTCCAATGAGCTCATTTTGTGCGGTAAGATCCCCCCATGCACAAGAGCTATAAACAACAATAATCCCAAGAAAGAAGAAAAGAATGCGTAATTTTTTTCTAAAAAATGAATACATATCTGCCTTAGATGTATAAAGAGAATTCTATTCCCCCTTCTAAAAATATGACATGAGACAAATATTTTCAACTTTTGTAGAATAATTTTATAAAAGCTTCCCCTTACTCTATAATACTGATAAGAGAAATAGAATACAGTAATTTGACATCAAATAAGACAAAGAGGGCATTCTAGTATGTTTTTTTTGCACCTTTCTTGCAAAAAAGAAAATTTTTTCCCTTTTACGAGTTTGCTTCTGCTGTCCAGCTTTGGCATATCGTTAACGAGGAACTTTGGAGTGAATGCTCTTTTGCTTGCACAACCAAACACCAAGAATGTAACAACAGTGTCCCCTTATGTTTTACCTTTCAGTGCTCTTCAAAGCATTCTAACATTGAATGTATTTTTAATAGCTGCCATAGCTATTTGCACACGACTTGATAATCTTCAAACACAATGTTTTGCAAACAAACGTGCTCCTCCTCTTGCTTGAACTATAAAACCATCATTCTATCTTACTCCTGCGTTTTCACTTTAATAACCATTAGATTGCCTATTAGCGGAATATATCATGCGCACACCCAGTTGGTTGACTACTCTTTATTGTTTTATCCTTTTAAGCAGCATTTACGTTGCTTTGCCCAATTTATTCTCGCAAGAACAGGTTAAAAACTCAAAGTTCTTAACTGACACCCGAGTAACACTTGGGCTTGACCTCCAAGGAGGCTCTTCCCTCCTGCTCGAAGTCGATGCTAAAACACTCAAACGTGATCAACTACACATGGTTTTAGGCAATGTGCGTAACATACTACGTGAAAAGCAAATCCGTACGTCGAGCATTCGTGTTCTCGAGGATAGCGTAATTGCCATTATTTCTGATCCAACACAAAGTGAAAAAGCTGTTTCTGCTTTGAAAACATTAATTACTCCCATACATAGTAGCTTTGGCACGACAGCCAGTGACATCACTATCAACGCTCAAGATAAAACGATCCGTGTGGTATTGACTGAAGCTGGAATGAAGGATCGTATCAGCAATGCTATTGAACAAAGCTTAGAAATCATTCGTCGCCGTATAGATCAGGTTGGTGTTACTGAACCAGCCATCCAAAAGGTAGGAACTGATCGTATTATGGTTCAATTGCCTGGTCTACAAGACCCAAAGCAACTGCGCGATCTGTTAGGAACAACCGCTAAGATGACCTTTCATCTTGTGCCCTCCAATGTGGATATAAATAACCTGCCCGTAGGTGTTTCAATTCTCCCTGGATATACTGATGAAACACAACGCTATGCAATTTATGACCAAATTGCCTTAGACGGAAATGTATTGAAAGACGCCCGTGCAGGTTTTGATCCGCAAATGCCAGGACGTTCTATTATTTCATTCACCATGAACTCCACTGGCTCAAAAATATTTGCAGACATAACACGGCAAAATATTAACCGTCCTTTTGCAATTGTTCTTGATAACAAAGTGTTGACTGCTCCTACCATCAATAGTGTCATTCCCAATGGGCAAGGTCAAATTACAGGAAATTTTGATCCCAAAGAAGCATCAACTCTGGCTGCTCTGCTCCGCGCTGGTTCTTTGCCCGCGCCGCTAACAGTGATTGAAGAAAGAACTGTGGGGCCAAACCTTGGTGCAGACGCCATACAAATGGGCCTTTACACAGGCATTATTGGCTTTGTCCTTGTTACAGTTTTTATTTTTCTTCTCTATGGGATTTGGGGTATCATTGCGAATATAGCGCTAGCACTCCACACTATTTTAACATTGGCAGCGCTAAGTCTTCTGGGGGCGACACTCACACTCCCCGGTATTGCTGGTATTATTTTAGGTATCGGTATCGCCGTTGATGCCAATATTCTGATTAATGAACGTATCCGTGAAGAAAGCCGAAAAGGTATCAGCGCCTTTGCTGCTCTGGATCGTGGCTTCAAACACGCTTTCGCAACCATTGTTGATGCCAATGTTACCGCAATTATTGCAACTATTTTACTGTTTTGGTTTGGCACTGGTCCTGTTCGCGGTTTTGCTGTAACAATGTTGCTCGGTATTATCATCTCCATGTTCACCAATATCACCATTGTGCGCATCATGATGATTTGGGTTGTCCGTAAATGGAAAATTAAAACACTACATATTCACTCTGTCTTCAAGCTTATCCCACAAAATACAACTTTCCGTTTCATGAAAGCACGCTTTATTGGCATTGGCGTTTCAATTGTTTTATCACTTGCTTCAGTTTTTCTATTTTTTAAACCTGGCTTGAACTTCGGCATTGATTTCATTGGCGGCAGCCAAATGAGTATTACCACAAAAGAACCAACAAACTTGGCAACTTTGCGTTCGAAGCTTTCTACCCTTAACATCGGTGAAGTTACGTTACAAAATATGGATAATGCCAACACCGTGTTGATCCGCATTCAAAAACAAAGTGGCGGCGAAACACAACAAACCACTACCCTTGATAAGGTCAAAAAAGCAGTGCAAAATATCTATCCAGACGCCAATTTCGATCAAATAGAAGTTGTTGGCCCCAAAATTTCAGGTGAACTTGCTACAGCTGCTTTTACTGCTGTTATTCTCGCGGCAATTGCCATGTCCCTCTATATATGGCTACGCTTTGAATGGTTCTTTGCAGTTGGAGCAATTGTAACCCTCATTCTAGATACCACAAAAATGATTGGTTTTTTTGCTTTATTTCAATTTGATTTCAATTTGACTGCTATCGCGGCTCTTTTAACGATTGTTGGTTATTCCATCAACGATAAGGTCGTGGTCTATGATCGAATGCGCGAAAATATGCGCCTTTATAAAAAAATGCCACTGCGTGAACTGATTGATTTCTCAATTAATCAAGTTCTTATACGCTGTCTCTTTACATCAGCTACCACGGTTCTCGCTATGCTCCCTATGGCAATTTGGGGCGGAAGTGCTGTCCATAATTTTGCACTTCCTATGGTCTTTGGAATTATTGTTGCAACATCATCTTCGATCTTTATCGCCGCCCCTATTTTACTCCTGCTAGGGAATTGGTGGCGTGGACGAAATAATCGTACAAACACTAACCTAAACTGAAAATGCCATGTTAGTTCATATGACGTACCAGCCCCCCCCTCTTCTCATAAAAAAATATAGTCGTTTCAATTAATGCATTTTTCTTCGAAAAGTAACTATTATGCTCCATGACACACCACTTATCACAACTATCGTCGCGGGTTTATGCTTAGCACTTCTTTTGGGAATGATTGCCAGCCGTTTGCGTATCTCACCACTCGTAGGATACTTGTTAGCTGGTGTTATTGTGGGACCAAACACAGGCGGTTTTAGAATAGATTCTACCATTATCAATCAACTCGCTGAGATTGGTGTTATTTTGCTGATGTTTGGTGTTGGGCTACATTTTTCATTAAAAGATCTCTTATCAGTCAAAGCTATTGTTATCCCTGCAGCCATTGCACAAATGGCATTTTCTACTTTTCTAGGTTTGTGCCTCGGGCTGATTATGGGATGGGGATTTACCAGTAGCTTAGTCTTTGGTTTAGCTTTATCAATAGCAAGTACTGTTATCCTGCTGCGCGCTTTACAAGAACGCCATCTTATTGAAACAGAAAAAGGACGCATTGCTGTTGGATGGTTGATTATTGAAGATCTAGCAATGGTTCTTATTCTTGTCCTTATACCATCACTAGCAAACATCCTTAGCAATACAAAAAAGGAAGCGCTTGACCCTCTTATTCAATGGTTGGACTTAAGCATTTGGGGAATTTTTGGTCTTACCATCCTAAAAGTTATTATATTTATTGCACTTATGCTCATCATTGGGCGGCGTGTTATCCCATGGTTACTAAAGATGAGTGCACAATCGGGATCACGTGAATTATTTCGTCTAAGCGTCTTTGCTATTGCATTAGGAGTAGCTTTCGGAGCAGCCCATTTATTTGGTGTTTCTCTTTCTCTTGGTGCCTTTTTCGCAGGCATGGTCATGAGTGAATCAGAATTAAGCCATCGTGCAGCAGAAGAATCCTTACCACTACGAGATGCGTTTTCTGTTCTCTTTTTTGTTTCTGTGGGCATGTTATTTGACCCAGGGAAACTATTGACTCATTTTTTTCCCCTCCTAGCAACGTTATTCATTATTATCCTAGGAAAATCTGTAGTTGCCTTTTTCATCGTTAAAGCTTTTCGCTATTCTAATGCAACAGCTTTGACCATTTCTGCAAGCCTTGCCCAAATCGGAGAATTTTCTTTTATCCTCGCAGGTTTAAGTTTGAGCTTGGGGCTTTTAAACAACGACGCCCATGATTTAATTCTTGGAGGAGCGATTCTTTCTATTTTGCTTAATCCCCTTGTTTTTACTGCTTGTAACAAAATTAAAAAACGTCTAGAAAACCTTCCTGCAAATTCACAAGATACACAAACAATCATTGATATTGATCCTCAAGATCCTGACCAAGAATTTTTACCAATGGTCTTAAAAACCAACCATATCGTAATTATTGGCTACAGTTGTATCGGCAAATGTATTGCATTATCTTTAGTAGACAAAGATGAACCTATAGTGATAGTAGAAGAATCAAAACGCCTCGCTGATCAAGCAGCTGCAGATGGCTTCGAGGTCATTTGCGGCAATATCATTCAACAAGAAATAATGAACGCAGCAAATATAAGCCACGCTTATAAAGTTGTTATTACAATGCGAAGTACTATTGAAGTAGGAGAATGTATAGTCAATATACGTGATATGAACAAAGATATCCAGATAATCACGCATGCACTATCCGATATAGAAACAACTTATCTCATTGATTTAGGTGCAGATGTCGTAGTGACTGACGATGAAGAAATTGCCAATGGTGTTATAGAGCATATGACTGGACAGAGATCTGTAACGAATATGCAAAATCATGAATTAAATTTACAAAAAACATAAATAAAAAAAACGGATAAAGCAGCATGAAAATAAAGCAATTCATATGGCCATTTATTGGTATCTTAGCGATGCTGGTATCTATCCGAATTCTTTATACCAAGCTTTCTGCTATTTCTTTCAATGATGTAGTGGATCGCCTAAGCAATTTACATGCACAACATTGGCTATTAGCCTGTTTGTGCTCTCTTTTAGCTTATGCTGCTCTTGCTGGGTATGATCGAATTGCCTTGCAGCATCTAGGTCATAAAATTTCTTGGATTTTTATCGCTTTATGTTCGTTTACCACTTATGCTCTTTCACACAATATTGGCGCTTCCGTTTTTTCTGGTGCAGTCGTACGCTATCGCGCCTATAGAATGAAGGGATTAAGTGGAACAGAAATCGCCATATTGGTAGCTTTTTGCTCTTTCACTTTTGTAATAGGTACAATCTTACTTTTTGGGATTGTTTTGATTCTGCAACCCCAAATTATCTCTCTCCTGCATAACGAGCTTCCTGAATGGCTTGGAACGACGGTTGGGGCCATTTTACTCAGCTGTGTAGCACTCTATACTTTTGGCAGCTGGCTTCAGTTAAAGCCCCTACGTTTGGGTAAAAACATTCAAATTTCGTATCCACGACTAAAAATTGTTATTCAACAGCTTCTCATCGGCCCCTTAGAGCTTTTAGGAGCAACAGGAATTATATATGCTGTGCTCCCACACGATACAGATATTCATTTTATTTCTGTGCTTGGTGTCTTTCTCGCATCTTTCACGATAACCCTTCTTTCCAATGCTCCAGCTGGAGGAGTTGGTGTTCTTGAAGCTTTATTCATAACAGGTATGTCCAATATAAATCCCACCGATGTTGTCGCAGCACTTATTGTATTTAGATTGCTTTACTTGATCATACCGCTCATTATTTCATTATTTGTTGTAGCTATTTTTGAAGCTCAGCAATATTGGAAACGGTTCCCCAAAACACCACCCGAATAAATATACCCCCCTCTCTTTTTACACCCCTAAAGAACAATAAACGCACTGCATTTGACTTTGTACGTGAGTAAACGCAAGCATTGTGCTCATTTATCTTTGTTTATGAATATTATAGCGCCTTTATCTCCATACCAGCTCCCTTGTATCAAAATACATAGAAAATATTTGATACTCTAATTTTCTCTTAGACAACCACTTGATCAACTTCCCAGATAAATTTTTATTGAAAAATAACACTTTCTATAACCTTTCAATCGATTTTAAACATCAAATATTGGGATAGCTTTAAAGCTTTTAGTTAAAAGAAAGGATAAAAAGAACTCCTGTACGCGACCATAAAAAATATGCAAAACAATTTTACAAAATTTTTGTCTTAAGAAATGCAGAAATAATGCATATACAACCACCAAAAGATTAAAGGGTATTTACAAGTCATTCTGCATTGTTTTCTATCTCTCAAAACTTCTCCAAGATTGTCAATGACAGGCCCTATCTAGCATAAAAATTTATTGACAATTCAACTTTTGCCTCTCCATCGCTTCATATTGAAAAGACTGCAAATAATGAAAACACAATCGAGCAGCTGATTTCCGTATCTTTTTCACTCTCTACGATAAGAATATTATTCTCCTTACAAAAGTGATCAGCTTTTTTCTGGCAATACAAGCGGAGAGATAAGGATTTTAGATATATTGCGGCGATCCATTTCAACGACTCTAAAGCACAAACCATCAGCTTCAAAGCTTTCACCCTCATTCGGCAAATGACCAAACCGCCAAAGCATAAACCCTGCCAATGTCGTATAACGGTCTGCTTCATCAACAAGATTACGTTCAAGATAACCACTTAAACGGCGAATATCAGCATATCCTTCAACAAGAAGACTTCCATCTTCAAGTTGTTCTGCTATCACTGGCTCTTCATCATCATCAGGAAAATCACCTGCAATAGCTTCAAGAATATCGGTTGGTGTTGCAATACCTTCAAAAGATCCATGTTCATCAACAATAATTGCCAGCTGAATCGAAGAATGACGTAATTGTTCCATCAATCGTAAAACACTTGTATTTTCATGAACGACAAGTGGTTCTCGCATTGCTTTTTTCCAATTGATTTTTTTTCCTTCAGCCAAATTCAAAAGGAGATCTTTTGTCAAAGCAACACCAACAAATTCATCCACTTTTTCACGTGCAAGAATTAAGCGGCTATGTTTAACTTGTTGTAACTCTTCACGCATTTCATTCTCATCACCATTTAAATCCAACCACTCAATCTCATTACGTGGCGACATAATAGAGCGAACAGGACGATCAGCCAAATCGAGAACACCACGGATCATTTCTTTTTCTTCCGGCCGAAACAGCTCAGAAGCTGCCGCCTGTTCAGCAATGACATCTACAGTCTCACCCAGATTACCGTCTTTGTTTCCCCCTCCTAAGAGCCTTAAAACAGCATCAGCGGTTCGGCTGCGTAGATCATTTGTTGTGATCATTTTTTCACGATTACGACGTCCAATTTGATTAAAAGCTTCAATGAGAACAGAAAAACCAATAGCGGCATACAAATACCCTTTAGGAATATGAAAGCCAAACCCTTCAACAATGAGAGTAAAGCCAATCATCATCAAAAAGCCAAGACAAAGGATTACAATAGTAGGATGACGGTTGATAAAACGCATAAGAGCGCCAGATCCACACATCATCACCCCCATAGCAGCAATGACTGCTATATACATAACCGCTGCCTGCTCTTTAGCAATCATACCTGTCGCAGTAATAATACTATCTAGAGAAAACACAGCATCAAGCACTACGATTTGAACAATCACCTGCCAAAAAACGACATAAGCAACACCTGTTTTTCTTTCATGCGAAGTCCCTTCTAATCTTTCATGTAACTCGAGCGTTCCTTTTGCCAGCAAAAAAGCCCCACCACCAATCAAAATGAGACTATGCCAACTAAACACAAAAGGTGAGAATGAAAAAATCATCGTATCGAGATTCATTACCCATCCAATAATCGTAAGAAGAAAAAGTCGCATAATGAGTGCTAAAGTGAGACCTATCAAGCGTGCGCGATCCCGCAAATGCATCGGCAATTTTTCGGCTAAAATTGCAATAAAGACAAGGTTATCTATTCCTAAAACAATTTCGAGAAAAATCAACGTAACCAAGCCAAACCACGCATGAGGATCAGCGATCCATTCCATCATAGTTCACCCTTAAAAAACGTCTTTAAAATCTTAAAAGTGCGCGGTTGACAAAACAAACTCATGAGCTTTTATTCTCGTAATTGACCAAGAACATTGAACACAAACAGATTGCATTCAAAGCAAGCAAAAACACAACACTACTTAAACGCACATGATTATTGACAAAATTTAAAAAACAAAACAATTTCCCCCATTGCTCACAACCACAAGAAGGTTCTTCTGTATTTTTCTCGGGCATTACGCTCGACGATCCTCCAGCTACAATTCCGCATACAATCAAAACATTTATTTACAGAGGCTCTTATAATGGGTCTATTTTCATATAAGATCAAGAGGGTGTATTATATTTTAACTGTACAACCAGTTTAGCTATAGATTCTTTTCCATATAAAAAACTATGAACCATCTAGACATACTCCCTTGGGAGCGTTATAGAATCGTTCGTTCTCATCTTTTAAGATGCTGTGGGTGATTAGCTCAGTCGGTAGAGCAGCTGACTCTTAATCAGCGGGTCGTGGGTTCGATCCCCTCATCACCCACCATTCAACTCTTACCAACAAATAACCTATTGATTATATATATCTTTTTTAAGGTACAGGATACCCAAATAAGAGTTTGGGAACAGGATTTTTGAATGTAGCTTGTCGGCAGGTTTTGTATATTTTGCCACTAGGTTTTGTACCAATTTATTTTTTTTCAAAGAGTTTTTAAGGAGTTCTCAAAGGGTCTTCAAAGACCTTTCAAAGGGTATTTAAAACCCC
>NZ_BAABIZ010000021.1:0-20536 GCF_039543045.1 Bartonella jaculi | reverse complement strand
CAACGTCGTAGAGTGCTAATAGAAACCCCCAAAGCTTGAGCGGCCTTACCTATCCCAACAAATCTATTCATAATACGTATTATTACATAGATATAAATAGATTACAAGTAAACTGTGTAAACCCTATCAAAACTGCGTCATCAATATTGGATCAATCCTGCTCTGTTTTCAAAAATGATCAATCTGTAGAATTTGTATGGACGTATCATATAAAATGATCTGCTACCTATGCAAATTTTCCAAACAAAGGAGAGCCAACCGATTTTGAAGATTTCGCAAAATAGAAGAGCTTCTATGAGGCTTTGAGCCGTGTCCTTTTCACACTATAAGGCGCTGTTTAGGCGTCATAAGAGTGCTATTTCAGCGCCATAAGGCCATAAGAAACTCTTCCACAATACGGTAAAGGTACGAACATCAGTGAGCGGAAGAGGTATATCTTAGGTTGGTTATATCTTAGAGCTTGCGCTAAATTGTAATTTTTACATGTCTCACCAAGCACATGGTTAGCATTCACACCTGCCATTTCAAGCCGAAGAGCGAGGGTGCTTATAGCAGCTTTCCCATTTAAAACCTTGGAAAATGCTGTACGAGACATAGCAAGTTATTCCGCTGCTTCAGTCATAGATAAGCCAAGTTCTATGATTACATCTTCACGCAATAATTCACTAAAGTGTGGAGGATTTTGCATTATTTTTAAAGTCATAACTCTCGTATCCTTATGAAATACAGAAAAAATTTATTCACTCTGGCTAAAAAACAAGGGTTTTTATTGAGGTACAAATCTCTTTTCTTTCGCAAGGACTTTTAAGTCTTTACGTCTGAAATATAGAGAATGTCCACGCTAAATGGGGGGATTCATCTATTATCATAAATACGTATATAATAACTTGGTTCTCCAGCCCAATCATACTGAAGAACAGAAATTATACGTCCATCATCCTTTGGTGTTAGTCTGTAAATTAAATTCATACCTATATTTTGCTGTTTTTGGGGTTGATCTGTATAGATCACGTGATATCCCTTCTGTCGCAACAGATTGACAAATAAAGGAGTAAAGTTGTCTGCTGTATTATTTTTCTTTATAATAAGGGTGGTTGTAGCGGGCGGTAAAGGTCTTTTGATCGTGCGAACATAATCATTAGCGATGAATTTTGCAGCATTCTTCGTAAGACCTGGACCAACATAACTTGATGAAAAACCATTCACAGATGCACAGCCAGCCGCCAGCACAAGCGGTGATAGCAATAAATATTTTAACATCTTAATTCCCCCTATTTAATTGTTACGCCCTCATGGGAAGCTCTTACATCAAAATAAGAGCAACTTTGCTTATAACTGTACTAACAACATGTTGATTTCCAATCAAGCGGTAATTTTTTCATTCGTTTTTTTTTAAAAACTACGCTCATCTTCCATAGCACTTAAAGCTTATACTTAATATACAAAATATATATGTTAAAAGTACGCAAAACATATGTAAGGCATATAGTTTACATATATTGTACAATTATTTTCATGGTGTGCTGTAGGAATTAGAGTCCTTTTAAAATTAGACTTATCAGATAAGGAAATGCGGCCATTGGATGACTTTGCCAAGCCAAGTAAAATGATCTCTTTTGTTACCATAACGTTGAAATTATAACGGGGAGGAAGAGTGATTGTTGGTTGAATGTTTAGATTTTTATGGTCACTTCAATCTCGATCTCGCCCCATAGGAATTAAAACATTTTGACCAGTCGCTGAATTGTAAACGCTTTCTCTTACCTAGGCTATGATTTTTCTAGGAAAGTCACTGTTCACACCACTTATCGTAACACTCGGAATAACGGTTCCAGCCTTAATTTCAAGGTTTGCTTGAAGTGCTTCTTGCCGTGTATATTTTCAATAAACTTCTGCTTCTGGTGATTGTGATAAAAAAGCAATCTTTTATGTTTGCATGTTAAGGATACGTCCTCCATCACCATTATAAAATGATGCGTTGGGTGCTATTCCAGATTGACCAAATAAATTTTCAAGCGTTATTTTTTGAGGGCTGCGCTTTTAAAAAATATGCATAAATGCTTATCCTGTTGTGCTGTAAATACTATCGTTTAAGGGTGGTGCTGTAAGGCATAAAACTTCATTCATGGGGTGTTTTTATGAGAGAGTGTGGTGAATATTCAGGATAGGGCTTGCCCATATAATCTTGTGAAATGAACCACATGAAATGGGAAGCTAAAGACCCGCTCTGAGAAGCTGGATTGCTTACCAACCGGTGCGGAAAGGGATCCCCGTCCTTTGAGGTGTGTGAGGTAGGTCAAGAACAGAGAGTGTAGCACCCTATATTATGCTTTTAAAAATTTTCATTCTGATCAGAGAGTAACTGTAGAATTGCTTTCTGTTTTACAGAGGTCAGGATTCTAAATCTTTTTAAGAGCAGGTATTCCTCTCTGCTCGATATTGTTTCATCATGATGGTATGGGGTTTCTTGTTTTGTTAAGAGATCAGCGTAAAAAAAGGAAAGTGGAACATTCAGTATATCGGCAATTTCCTTCAAACGCCCCGCACTTACACGATTCAATCCTTTTTCGTACTTTTGGATTTGTTGGTAGCTTACACCTAAGCAGTGCCCTAATTCCTTTTGAGACATTTTCAACATTTTTCTTCTAAGCGAATTTTTTTGCCTATAAATTTGCCTATAAAAATGTCGTTAAAAAGATTTTTGGCTCGCATTTTAAAGTCCCCCACCGGGTGCGAGCGCCCTCGCATTGGTATTCCGGGAGTCTAAAACTGAACCTAAATCAGCATTTTGCTTTTAGTGCTGAGAGCACTTGGACATAGCAAAATCTCCCGGAATTCCGGGATACCCGCAAAGCGGGGTCAATTCATGTTTAGGTTTCGGGTTTTAGAGCCCTATTGGTCGTTGCGTATACGACCAAAAACATTTGCTGGATAATAAAGTAATTTCAAAGGATTTACAATAAAAATGAAAACAGCTTTTGTAACGTCTCATTTTTCAATGAGAGGTGCAGAGTTTCTTATCAAATCAAGTGGAGTTAGGAAATTCACGGGAGATGTGTACACTGCTGACACTCTCAATTTGCTTTGTAGTGACTTTGTACACTGATAGTTTGGGATAAGATAGTTTGGATGCGCTATGATTTCCCACAATCCTAGCACCCTTTCACTTCGGTGGTACAGGTACGGGTGTTCAGCCAATGGTCGTATCAAGCTTTGAAGAGTCTTTTCATTCATCGCGCGCGGTGGGTGGATGGATTTTCACGGGTAGTGTGCGTTAAAATCTGATATAAATCATTGCCCGCTGAAGGCAACAAGACAATTGCTAACATTAGGATTACTTTTGTTTGGTTTTAAGCTGTTCTATTCATGCTTCCATTAATGTTTCCATTTCAGCCATAATTTTATCATGTGGCACGTGCAGGATATGGATTCGTAAGGTTCATTGCACCCTTGTCATGTCGCTACGCAGTATTGTGGACTTGTCTGTTCAATGGTCTCAAATTCTGAGACGAGCGGAGAAAGGGCGGTATTTATAGTGGTGTTTCCTTTCCATTTTTCTCTATTTTAGGTGTTGAGTATAAATTATTATTCATTTTGCCTCTATTTTTCATAAATTCTCAATTTTAAAATATTCTCTTGGCTTAAACGATAAATTACTCTATAAACTCCTCTTTAGAGGAAGAGGTTCAATATTTCCCCGCTGGAATACCCCAATGTGACTTCTTTCTCTATTTTTATTTTTAAAATTTTAAAATCAAAAAAAACTCTCTCATTATGTAGCACTTGCACAGAACCAATGTTTATTAGTGATTTGTGTTATTTATTACCCTTAGCTCTATTATGAGTTTTGCATAATATTTCACAATTGGCCTTGTCGGTTGCTCCCCCTTTACTCCAAGCGGTCACATGATCTGCATCCATGTCTGCAAGTTTCCAAATTTTATTTTTATTGACATTGTCACTGATTGCACATAGCGGGCAGTTTGAAATACCATTCACTTCAGCATTGGCGGTTTGTTTGGCATAGGTCGATTTTTTGGTAGCTTCATCAAATACTCTTACATCAAGTAATTTTTTATCCATCATACCACCTAGCACATATTCAAAAATTCCTTTACGGTCTTTGACATAAGGATCTGCATATAGGGTTTTTACTTGCTCACTAATGGTTTGCGGATTGTAAGGCTTGGGTTTGTAGGTTTCATATAGTCGCCCCCATTCTAAACCCTGCATTTCTTTCTCAACAGTAGTAAAAATCCCTGATACCCAGTCAATTACGGTATTAAAATAGGTTTTTAGTTCGCTGATGTTGTTATCATGGCGGTGACGGCTCATATAGTCGCCTACATTGTTATGGCTAACCCATTCAAGGGCGGTAGCTAAAAAGTCTTGGCGTAAAGCTGATCCTCGCACATAACTCGCCCATTTGTTAATATTGGCGTTTTGGCTGTTGCTAAATTCGGCTTTCGCTAGGGTTACAAATTTGCCTGAATAGACAGCGTTTAATAATTCTTGTTCATTGAGTGGTACGCCTGCAATGTTGATGGTTTTAAACCAGTTTTTAATTTCGATTTCCTCACCGTCACACACATATACTAAAAGATTGGTTTTATTAATCAAATCTTGCTGTTCAGGTGGTAGTGAGTCGAAATATTGCGGGGTCTTATTGTTATCCATAATGGCAAATTTATTGGTAACAAATCGCCCGATACTGGTAATGCGTTGCTGTCCGTCTAAAACCTCATAGATACCATCCCCTGTTTGGTTAAAATACAACAAACCCAATGGGTAGCCCTTTAGGATAGATTCAATAACGGCAACATCACGTTTACCATCAGCATAGATATAATTGCGTTGGTATTCAGGTTGAATGGTAAGTTTTCCTGATAAGCCAAATAAGCCTTTGCCTTCAAATTCGTTGTAGGTGAATCCATGACAGATATCGGCAATGGTATAGGTCTTAAGCGTGGTTTTCATAAATTATCCTTATTTCCCCTTAGATGCTTCATCAGCGACAACGTTTAACATGAGTTGAATTATAGAAATACAATCAAGGGCATTTTTAATTTTTAATTTTCGATATTTTGCGGTGCTAGACTTATTGAAATTATTTGACTGCATAGAGCCATAATATGATATCGTGTCATCAAGCATCATTTCTTTGGTAGCTCCACCGACAAAATAGACAACCAAATCTCGTTTCAAAAATAAATTATCATCAAAATACTGTTCACTTAAAAACTTAACTGTAGTAGCGCTATAATCTATGCCGCCTTTATTATTTTTAACGAACTGCCCGTTACTGTAATCAAGACTAAAAAGAAAACGCAAATAGAAATCTTTATCCATTTCTATAGTTTTAACATGGTTAGTATAAGTACCTAATATATCAAAATCTTTTAGTATAGCCTCTGCTATCGGCTTAAATGGAAAAGAGGAGCGTATCTCTACTGTTTTTACGGCTTGATGTTCAATGTCTGATTGATCTTTCCATCTTTTGATAATCTTTATATCAACTTGATTGATAGAATTGTTTGAACTATCTATTTGTATAGAAACATTTTTACTTGTATTGTAGTGATTAAGCATAGTAAAGCATAATTGCTCAATGATAAGACCGTGCAAGCCTTTTAACTGAATTTCTCTTAAATTTCTCGTATCACCTGACGAATTGGCTGAATTAAAATTTATATGGCTTAAACGCTTTTTTGCAATCTCAACAATATTTCGAGTGTTTTGATTATCAGGTGTAAGCACAATACGCTGTATTCTAAATGGTAGATTCTTGAAATAATCACATCGGGTCATGTGATTATTGTCAAATAGCATTTGCCCATCATTATAATCTATATATTCAATATACATATTAGGCACTATTCTGCTTGTATGAGGATTCGTGAATACATTCGATTACCTTTAATGTAAGCACGGTCTAACTTACCATTCCAATCAGCAACAGCTAAATCACTTAATAATCCATTTTTGACATCTAAATCCATACCAATAATTTTAAATTGTTCAGGGTTGTGTTTGTCTAAAAAGCTAATAGGCACACCCATAATACCTTTATAATCGCTTGGTGTAGCGATAGTTACGGGTATCTCAATGGCGTTGTAATTATCGTATTTTTGATAAGCATTTTTTCCTTGAATTTTCTTATTAAATTTAAGATTTTCTGCCATTGTCATCAGTTGCAAGGGTTTATGTCGTCTGCCATGGTCGATATTTGTAAACCAACGAACACCTTTTACACGAATATATTTATTCCCCTCGTTATCAATTCTAAATCCTGCCGCTTCAAGTGGATAGCTTTCAGGTACTCTAAACTCTCTATCACCACTATTAATGGTCGCACCTAACCATGCTTCATTGTTTTTAATGAGTGAAAATATGTCTTTACAGGTAATGGTGTTCATATTTCCAATAATGGAAAATTGTTTATCCGCTTCCACTATCCATGCCAAAAACTCACGAAATAGCGAAAAGGGTGGATTGGTGATAATCATATCCGCTTCATCTCGCAAGGCTTTGATTTCATCCGTTTTAAAATCTCCTGTGCCATTAAGGTAATGCCATTGCAAATCCTTAATATCGACTTTGCCGTCATGGTTACTATCTTTATCAAGGATGAATATTTTACCCTGTTTTACCGATTTATCTTTGTCATAATTCGGGCTTTGAGTTTCAAATAAAGACGGCTGATAATCAGCTTGTAAATCTTTACTGGTATGTGCGTAGCTGGTGCTAATGAGTTTTTTTAAGCCAAATCGTTCAAAGTTTTGAGCGAAATACTTGGTAAAGTTACTCCAATCGGGGTCATCACATGGTAAAAAGACAATTTTACCTCGAAAAACGTTAGCGTCATAGTCAAGGTAGGCTTGCATTTCCTTTTCAATATCGTTGTATTGCGTGTAAAATTCATCCTTTTTGGCACTTTTGGCTTTAGATAAGCCACTATTTTTACTTTCAAGATGTGCATCATTATTAAACATATTAAAACCTTCTCACTAAGACCAACTCAAAACTATCGTTTATAAAAAATGTTATTGAATCAAACGAATTTCATTGCACCCAATCGCAGTCAAAACCTGCAACATAAAGTCCGCCCCAAAAGCCCCACGAGAAATCTTGTTGCTAAGGTTCTGTGGAGTTTCCTCAATACCTAAGTCTTTTAACTTTGCTGCCACATCAGCATAGCTAAGGTTTCTAAGGACAATTTCCGCTTTAACAATGCCTTTGGCTTTATTTCGCCATTCATCGCTCTTTGAGTGTTGCATATCGTATTTTCTCACTATTTAAAACATATAATCATTATAAAAGATTATAAACCTATTGTCAAAATTGGTTATAAGGCGTATAATCATCACAAACGATGATTAACAGGCTTAAATTATGAGCAAACACTTTTTACTAATAGCCCATGCTCGTAATATATTGCCACTAGCCATTGCTCGGTTAAGTGATGATAAGTGCCATGCCATGCTGTGTGAATTGCGTTGGGTAGTACAGAAATCGTGGTTTGCTCGAAATGCCAAGTACAACATAAAGCCTATTACATTGTCAGTCATAAACAATGGCAATGTAAGCATTGCAAATATCGCTTTAGTGTAACATCAAATACTATCTTTGCTCATCATAAGTTGCTATTATGGGCAATTCTTTTTGCCTGTGCCATTTACGTCAATGCGGTGAAGGTATACGACAAAAAATACTTGCTCAATGTTAAAATGATTATCGGAGGGGGGATAAAGTGATTTTAGGGGATTGCAGTAAAAATGAAAAAGCTTTTGTAACGTCTCATTCTTTAATGAGAGGCATTCCGCTACTCATCAAATCAAAAATGACGAGAAAAACGGTGGCAGTTTTGCGCAGTGATCTTGTTTGTTAAAGCGAATTATAAGAAAATGGAATGTATTTAAAAACTAAAGGTGGCGTTGTTTAAATTTAATTTAATGCATCAGCGAGTTGTTTTGCATTAATAGTAAAACCAGAAGCGTGTAATCGATTGACGAGTTTTGAAACTGTTTCTTTTACGTGGTTCTTGAAAGGAATATATAAAATTCCACCAATATCTGAAGGCACTTCAACGTCTTGTTTTCTTAGAATGGCAACATTTTTTCGAGAAAGCGCGGAGATTAACATGCCCATTTAAAGAATAACGTTTTGTCGCGCACGAGGTTTTGCTGCTGTTTCACCTTTAGATTTGGCATAGCCAAAGTCATCGGGAGTAAGTAGTACAATACCAAATTTTGTAGAACGGGTTGGCGTACAGATTTCTTTTTCTAAAGCCTCAATTATAGTTAAACCATTACCGCTCGTATTTTGTAAGATGTAAGGTTTCAGATTAAGCTTAAGAAGAATAAGTTGAAGTTGCTCTAAAGCAGAATGATCATGACCATGCACGATAAAGATTTCTGGAGAAGGGGATTTTGAGACATTGGAAACAGTCTTTGGAGAAGAAGCTTGTGATTTTTCTTCTATATGCTTAGCTAAATCTTTTTCTAGCTTTTGCTTCGTGATTTCTCCACCTTGAAATTGAAGTGTTCCTTTTTTTCATACCAGTTAACTATTGCTCCAGTAGAGACTTTGAGCCGATGTCCTATTTTAATGGATTGAGAGTATAAGGGTTTCTCTGCTGTGATTTTAACTCCAGTTTTGCAAACGATGTTTTTAAAATCTTCAAAGGTTCCTCTGTATTCCATTTTTGCTCCCCTTTTGTATTCCCTTTTCTGTAACTGTGTGTGCTACCTAGACAGAGCAGGAATGAGAGTGCAATTTTTATCAATGCCTTATTTTATGAATGCTTCCCCCACATCACAAGGGGAATTCTTTACATTTTTCTTGTATCATTTCAAGTATCATCAAAGGATTGTCGTGGGCGAAAATGATCTCTTCTACGGCAATGAATTCACAGGCGGTTTTTACCACTTCATCAAAGGTTGAAAAATCACTCCCCGCTTGCACAACAGCAGGGATTTCCATAATCTCTGCCCACCATTTTGCCAATTGGACATTACGGGGATGTGCGTGCGGTTTTTTATCAGCACCGAGTTTTCCAAAAAACAGATAATCAACCCCCGCTTCGCCAGCAAGCATGGCGCTATGGCGATTGCGTAAATTTCCAAAGCCGATGATTTTTTGTTCCTTTTTCTGATTTTCATAGTAGGTGAGAGCGTTAAAATCTCCCTCTACATGCAAACCATCGGCTTTTATGCGTCCGGCAATGCGGCTATCACCAGCGATGAGAAGGGCGGCGTCATTCTTTTGGACATCCTCTGCGTAGATTTGCGCTTGTTTTTGTAAAAAAGCTTCATCATCACTCATCCCTTGCGAGTCATAGAGGATCACGCAGGCAAAAGATTTGCTTTGCAGCATTTGGCGCAAAATGTTGGATTCTAAGGTGCGCCGGACATCTAATGTCAAAATTAATTGAGGAAAAGGATAGGGGGAAATCGGTCTATTCTTTTGTTTTGTCATAAAAAAATCCCTTCTCTCTGAAAAATTATTGACTCTTAAAAATTAAAGCTTCATCTTAACTGGTCGTTCTTTGGTGAGGTAGACGACTACTTTTGTGATTTATGGGGGTCCGTTTATGGGATACCAGAGTGTTTTGAATCATAATACGCAGCCTTTTCGTCGTGATACACGCATTGATGTTTTTCGTTCTTTAGCCTTGTTGACCATTTTCATCAACCATATTCCTGGTAACCTCTATGAAACTATAACACATAGAAACTTTGGTTTTTCTGATTCAGCAGAAGTCTTTGTTTTGCTTTCAGGGGTTTCTCTTGGATTGAGTTTTCATGCGCGCTTACATCAGGAGTCTTTTACTGTGCTTGTGCGTAAACTGTGGAAAAGAGCGCTTCAGCTTTATGGGGCATATCTTTTTACAACCTTTGCAACTTTAAGCCTTTTTTTAACAGGATTTTTATTGTGGCGTACGGAAAAGCTTTTATCGATGAATAATGTGGGTCTCTTTGTTACACAGCCCTTCGTTGCATTTTGGAGCACTTTGAGCTTTGGACATCAATTAGGCTATAATAATATTCTTCCGCTTTATATTGCTTTGATGCTTTTTGCGCCTTTTGCACTCTATTGGGGCTGTAAACGGAAAGGGGTGTTGCTTTTAGGCTCGTTCATGCTCTATCTCCTCTGTGGATTTTATCAAATTGCTCCGCCTTCTTATCCCCTAGAGGGGAAATGGTTTTTAAATCCTTTGTCTTGGCAATTCTTATTTGTCATAGGCTTAGTGAGTACTTTATCTCTCAAACAAGGCAAACAAATCGCTTTTAAACCCTTTTGGATTGTTGTTTCAGCCGCATATCTTTTGCTCGCATTGTTATGGGTTCGCTTAAACTGGTGGGGCGTCTTGGGGTGGTTGCAATGGTCTTCCCCGTTGGTTAATTTTAATAAAACCTTTTTAAGTCTGCCGCGTTTGCTCCATGTTATAGCGTTAGCAACGCTCATCCTCTGCTTACCTCGCTTGCATCAGTGGTTTCATGTCTCACCACAAAATCCTCTAGCAATTTTAGGAAAACACAGTTTACCAGTCTTTGTGACAGGGACTGTTTTTGCTATGTTTGGACAAATTTTAAAAACAGTGATGACAGGAACGTTTTTTTCCGATAGCCTCTTGATTGTAAGTGGTCTTGCCATGCAATTGGGGGTGGCTTATTATTATGAAAAACGCCAGCTTTTTTACCAATTGTCTTTAAGGAAACCTATCAGGTTGTAACACTGTTCATTGGCACGTTAACCCTAATATGAGAAGGACATTGCACAAAAATTTTAAAAAAGCTACTCAATTGCAAAAAAAACATTCTATACAGCAATATAAGGAAACTTTTTCGTTCTCAATTCGTTGAGTGTCGTGATTTTTGTGCTGAGAGTTGGAGTATACAAGCGTGAGCGCACATAAACGTCCCTATGATCAACCCATTAACATGATTGAGCATAATGCTTTTGAAAATGCTTTTAATCGGCTCTATGAAGAAACGATGACGCTGATCGAAGAAACAGCAACCTATATTGATACCGAAGGGAAATTCGCTGCTCGTTCTCTCTCTGCTGAAGTTTCTGCACTCTATGCAAGAGAAGCCATGTACTTAAGTACACGGCTTATGCAAATAGCTTCTCAACTCCTGCTTCTGCGTGCAGAGCGCGAAGGAGAAATGTCACAAGAACAAATACAAAAAGAAATTGCAAAAGTATCGCTTCATACGCCAACGTTGAAGTTAGAAAGTGCACATTGGCAAGAATTTCCAGAGGTTTTTCGCCATTTTGTCGCGCGTTCACTTCGTCTCGAAGCACGTATGCAATATATACGTACCGGTAAAGAAGGCGTATCTTCTCATCTCTTGGAAGATGATAATCCAGTGGGCAAACAAATCCAATTGCTTAAAACCGCATTTCGGCGCCTTTAAACGATCTTGAAGCGAGAATAATTTTGTATCAGGGATAGTCTGGTGAGACAGTCTTGTGTATGCGGGAATTTTGTCCTTCGTTTCTCTCTTCTCTCTTCTCTCTTCTCTCTTCTCTCTTCTCTCTTCCCTTCCGGATGTTTTTCATTTTTTTCTGTGAGAGCCGATTTTTATGGACGCTCTGTTTATCGTGCTGGATTCTTCCTTGCTTTTCTTTGCTGGAAAACCTCCTTGTCGCTGTGGGTAGAAAGTATAGCCTTTGTTTTCAAAGAGAGGATTGGTATTGAGGGGGCGGGGTGTTTACTTCTTTTGAGCTGTGTAGGCAAATATACATATACGCGCTGGATATAGGCAGCTTGGGGGAAGAGGATATGCGCTGAAAAAGAAGGTGCCTCTTCCCTTCCGGTTGGTTTTCATTTTTTTTCTGTGAGAGCCGATTTTTATGGACGCTCTGTTTATCGTGCTGGATTCTTCCTTGCTTTTCTTTGCTGGAAAACCACTTTGTCGCTGTGGGTAGAAAGTATAGCCTCTGTTTTCAAAGAGAGGATTGGTATTGAGGGGGCGGGGTGTTCGCTTCTTTTGAGCTGTGTAGGCAAATATACATATACGCGCTGGATATAGGCAGCTTGGGGGAGAGGATACGCGCTGAAAAAGAAGGTGCCTCTTCCCTTCCGGTTGGTTTTCATTTTTTTCTGTGAGAGCCGATTTTTATGGACGCTCTGTTTATCGTGCTGGATTCTTCCTTGCTTTTCTTTGCTGGAAAACCACTTTGTCGCTGTGGGTAGAAAGTATAGCCTCTGTTTTCAAAGAGAGGATTGGTATTGAGGGGGCGGGGCGTTCGCTTCTTTTGAGCTGTGTAGGCAAATATACATATACGCGCTGGATATAGGCAGCTTGGGGGGAGAGGATACGCGCTGAAAAAGAAGGTCTCTCTTTTCATCTCTTGGAAGATGATAATCCAGTGGGCAAACAAATCCAACAAGGGGAAAACCTATCCAATTGTCTTTTGGGTTTGTTCTATTTGCTTGTGTGCATCTATTCAAATAAGGAAAAAGTGTATAGAGTTGGCTTTATGGCAGAGACGATTCGTATTATAGGCATTGATCCCGGATTACGGCGAACAGGGTGGGGCATTATCGATTTCTCTGGCAATCGTCTTCAATTTGTGGCAGCAGGTACGCTTACTTCTGATGCACGTTGTGATCTCGCTTCTAGGCTATGCCAACTTTACAAAGGGCTTGCAGATGTTTTGCATCAATTTATGCCCCATGAAGCTGCCGTGGAGCATGTGTTTGTCAATAAGGATGCTGCGGCAACTTTAAAACTTGGTCAAGCGCGCGCTATTGCTCTCCTTGTTCCAGCGCAAGCCGGTCTTCCAATTTCCGAATATGCTCCGAACAAAGTTAAAAAATCGGTTATTGGTGTTGGCCATGGAGAGAAGGAACAAATTCACATGATGGTGAAAGTTCTTCTCCCACGTGCTGAATTTGATAGTAGTGACGCCGCTGATGCTCTTGCTCTTGCTCTTTGCCATAGTACCCACCGCATCAGCATCTCTCATCGTGCAAGGGTTTCGGCATGATTGGTAAATTAAAGGGTATTCTTGAACACATCTTTGATGAGCATATCATTCTGGATGTTCATGGTGTGGGCTATGTCGTTTTTATCTCAAATCGGTTGCGTCCTTCTTTGCCAGCTCTTGGTGAGAGCTTGAGTCTCTTTATTGAAACCCAAGTTCGTGAAGACGCTATCCGTCTTTTTGGTTTTGTGACAAGAGCCGAACAAGAGTGGTTTTGTCTTTTGCAGAATGTGCCTGGTGTCGGCGCAAAGGTCGCTTTGGCAATTTTGGGCACTTTATCACCCGATGAAATCGCACAAGCAATTGCCTTGAACGATATTGCAATGGTGAGCCGTGCTCCAGGTGTGGGCAAAAAAGTGAGCGAGAGAATCGTAAGCGAACTGAAAAGCAAAGCACTCCCCTTTAATGACAATGTGCTCCATCGCGCGCCAAGCCCGCATCTAGAGGTGATCAATCAACCTACAAACGAAGCTCTCTCCGCTTTGATCAAGCTGGGTTTTGAACGTGATCAAGCAGCGCGTGCTCTTGCCTTAGCGACAAAAGCTCTTGAAGGCGAAAACGTTTCCTCTGCACTGCTTATTCGTCATAGCCTCAAATTGCTTTCTCCTCCCACTTAATACAAGGTAACAATGCATAAAGATGAAGATCAACGCCTTTTGGGGGCTGTTCCCCTTCCAAACGATCCAGATCGTTCCTTAAGACCACAAGTGCTCGATGACTTTATTGGTCAAGAGGCGGCACGGGCAAATTTAAAGATATTCATTGAAGCGGCAAAGGTACGCCAAGAAGCACTCGACCATGTTTTGTTCGTGGGACCACCTGGTTTGGGAAAAACAACGCTTTCACAAATTATGGCTAAAGAATTAGGGGTGAATTTTCGCTCTACTTCAGGTCCGGTTATTGCTAAAGCTGGAGATTTGGCTGCGCTCTTAACCAATCTAGAAGAACGCGATGTGCTGTTTATTGATGAAATTCATCGTTTAAATCCGGCTGTTGAAGAAATTCTTTATCCAGCCATGGAAGATTATCAGCTGGATCTTATCATTGGTGAAGGACCGGCCGCTCGTTCGGTTAAAATTGATCTTGCCAAATTCACCCTCGTTGCGGCAACAACGCGTTTGGGGCTTTTGACCACACCCTTACGTGATCGCTTTGGTATCCCAATCCGTCTCAATTTTTATACCATAGAGGAATTGGAATATATCGTGCAGCGCAATGCGCGCCTTTTTTCGGTACAGATCAGTGATGATGGTGCCCATGAAATTGCACGCAGGGCACGTGGTACGCCACGGATAGCTGGGCGGCTGTTACGCAGGGTTTGTGATTTTGCTTTGGTCAAGCGGGCAAAAAAAATTGATCGCAAAGTTGCTGATGAAGCGCTTTCTCGTCTTGAAGTGGATCATCTTGGTCTCGATCCGCTTGACCATCGCTATTTGCGACTGATTACAGAAACTTTTTTAGGGGGACCGGTGGGGATTGAAACAATTGCTGCTGCCCTCTCAGAACCACGTGATGCTATTGAAGATATTGTTGAACCCTATCTTCTCCAACAAGGGTTTATTCAGAGAACCGCGCGTGGTCGAATTTTAACCCAAAAAGCTTGGAGCCATTTAGGGCTTTCTGCTCCAGCTTCCACGACCTCAACACAAAAACGTGCACAACTGTCCGATACACAAGACAGTTCACTCCTTCAGACAACTTTATGGGATGAAGAAGATGGCTGATATCTTCTTTTGAAAGAAACTTGCACACGCTTTTTATGGACAACAAGCTCTTTCTAGTACGCAAACCGCAAATGGTCAAATTTTTACCAAAAAAGCTTAAGATCCTGTAAGATTTTGTGTTCCAGCTTTCATGACTTCAACATAAAAACATGTTCAACTGTCGGTATATAAGATAATTTATCACACTAAACAATTTTATAGGACAGAATAAATGACAGAAAAAAGCTCTTTTAAAAAGAATCAAGAAAATGCTTTTCATAATTTTCAGGTGCGGGTTTATGTCGCTGATACAGATTTTTCTGGCGTGGTTTACCATGCGCGCTATTTAGAATTTTTTGAACGGGCACGTTCAGAATTTCTAAGGGATACAGGTTTTAATAACCATTCTTTCGCATCTGGAATTGAGAGAGAAAAATTGTTTTTTGTGGTTCGTCATATGGAAATCAATTTTTCCAAACCAGCACAAATCGACAATCTTTTAACAATCAAAACACGGGTTAATCGCATTCAAGGGGCCCGCTTTTTCATGGAGCAATATATTTTGCGTGAGGCGGTAATGTTGGTAACAGCAAAAGTTGAAATTGCTCTCATTAATGACACAGGAAAACCGCGACGTTTACCTAAAGAGTTTTCGGCGATTCTTGTTTAAAACTGTACTTTAGTGAAAAAATCAATATCGTATGGATTCTTTGACCGAAAAGAGACTGGGGGACCGAAAAGAGACTGGGGGACCGAAAAGAGACTGGGGGACCGAAAAGAGACTGGGGGACCGAAAAGAGGCTGGGGGACCGAAAAGAGGCTGGGGGACCGAAAAGAGGCTGGGGGACCGAAAAGAGGCTGGGGGACTGAAAAGAGGCTGGGGGACTGAAAAGAGGCTGGGGGACTGAAAAGAGACTGGGACTGAAAAGAGACTGGGGGACCGAAAAGGGGCTGGGACTGAGAAGGGACTGGGACTGGGGGACTGGAGAGGGACGGAAATTTCTTTTCTTAAGTTTAGAAACTATAAAACAATCTGTTTTATTGAGTTTTAACAAATGAACCTTTCATTTAGAGGAACAAAAATTATGCCACACATAGAATTAACAAATCCAGAAACGATTGGCATGTTGCACTTGTTTCTGCAAGCGGGTTTCCTTGTTAAAGCTGTTATGATTGGTTTATTGCTGGCTTCTATATGGAGTTGGGCAATTATTTTTGATAAAATGTTTACCTATCGGAGAATACGGCGTGAAATAAAACAATTTGAACGCATCTTTTGGTCTGGGAAACCTCTAGAGGACCTCTATGCAACGTGTAAAAGTCAGCGCACCAGTAGTATATCTGCTGTTTTTATAGCCGCAATGGTGGAATGGAAAAAATCCCTCGCAAAAGGAGTCCATACATCGACAAGTTTGCAGAGCAGAATTGATAAGGCTATGGATCTTACTTTAGGGCGTGAAAGTGCAAAAATAGAATCAAAATTAAGCTTTCTTGCTACACTTGGATCAGCTGGTCCTTTTATCGGCCTTTTTGGAACGGTTATTGGTATTATGAGTTCCTTCCTTTCCATTTCGGCTTCTCAAAATACTTCACTTGCGATTGTGGCACCAGGTATTGCAGAGGCTCTTTTGGCTACCGCTATTGGTTTGTTCGCCGCAATTCCAGCTGTTATTGCCTATAACAAATTGGTCAATGAAAGTGCTCAGATTATCGCACAAATAGAAAATTTCGCCGATGAATTTTCGACAATTGTCTCACGGCGTATTGATGAGACACTTACATCTGATTCATCATTATAAGGGAGCTGTCCATGGCAATTTCTGTTGCTTCTTCTTCTCGAAAAAATACACGCAGACAGCGTCGTTCACGCAGTCAATTGATGAGTGAAATCAATGTAACACCTTTTGTTGATGTCATGCTGGTGTTGTTGATTATTTTCATGGTTTCTGCTCCACTGTTGGTTAACGGTGTTCCCCTTGATTTGCCACACAGTCAAGCGGGGCCTGTGCGAATGGAGAGCACGCCACTTACGGTGTCACTCGATGCACAAGGGCGCTTAGCTATCAATCAAGACTATTACGATACATCTGAAGCTCTCATTGCACAACTTAAAGCCCAATTGGAGAGCGATCCTAAACAAAAAAACCAACGTATTTTCGTGCGGGCTGCTAAAACGATTGAATATCAAAAAGTGTTACAACTGCTCGCAGACCTTCAAAAAGCAGGTTTTTCACAAGTTGCTTTAGCAAGTCTAGCGCAATAAAATTTATTATAAACTGTCGCATGGTGTCTGGAAAAAAACAGTTCACGTGTAAAAGTAGAAAAACGCAAGGCATAACGATGAAAGAAGACTCTTATCATAGTATGAAACGAGGCTTGGCTTTATCCCTTGCAGCACATGTATTGTTTCTCAGCTGGGGGGCTGTTCACTTGATCAATCCTGTCTCTCTACCACAACCACTGGAAGCAATACCGATTACCCTTGCTCCTTTGGCTGAAGAGTTTTCTTCAAAACAAGGTGCATTGAATGCTCCGGTGGGGGCAATCCCCGCCGTGAAGCCAACCACAAAACCACAAGAAAAAGAAGAAGCACATCATTTTGGAGAAGGGCAGGTGGATACTCTCGCGCCCTTCAAACAGGACGAAAAACCGCGGCCCGTTGAGGCAACTTCTGCACCATCGGAGCCTTCACTATCGGCAGAAGAAAAGACGCCTGAAAAAACTGTATCACAACCTCAAGTACAAGAATTCCTAGAGACCAAAACACAGAAAATTCCAGAAGAGCAGCAAGAAGTTGTTGAGAAGATTGTGCCAGAGCAGATGCCGGTCGTACCACAACAGAATGTTGAAAAGGTTGTGCCAGAGGCTGCTCTAGAAGAGCAGCAAGAAGTTGTTGAGAAGATTGTGCCAGAGGCTGCTTTAGAAGAGCAGCAAGAAGTTGTTGAGAAGATTGTGCCAGAGCAGATGCCGGTCGTACCACAACAGAATGTTGAAAAGGTTGTGCCAGAGGCTGCTCTAGAAGAGCAGCAAGAAGTTGTTGAGAAGATTGTGCCAGAGGCTGCTTTAGAAGAGCAGCAAGAAGTTGCTGAGAAGATTGTGCCAGAGCAGATGCCGGTCGTACCACAACAGAATGTTGAAAAGGTTGTGCCAGAGCAGATGCCGGTCGTACCGCAACAGAATGTTGAAAAGATTGTGCCAGAGGCTTCTCGAGAGATGCGTAAAAATGAGGAGGTAGTATTGCCGCAAACTGCCCATAGGGTAGAAAAAATGCCTGGAGAGCAAATGCAAATACAGCAACACCCCTCCAAAGTTGCACTCCCTGATAGATCTCCTCTTCCGCAGTTAAAACCGAAATCTGTTAAACAGTCCACAACACAGAAGGTGCAAACTACGAAAAAACAAAATCAACAAATGGCTGAACAGACAATTGAAGAGATTTTGGCAATGGAAGACAAAAATTTGTTTAATCGTGCACGCACACAAGGAGGTGGAGCAAAACGCTCAAGCAAACCAGAAGCTTTAGGGGCAAGAAAAAAGATCAATGATACCACAAAAATGGCACAAACATTGGTCAACATAGTTGGGGGGTGTATTCAAAAAAAACTTAAACTCGTTGCTCTTGGTGGAGATTTAAAAAACCGTCCGGTTGTGCGTTTGCGATTTTACTTAAATCGTGAAGGAATGGTCGTGGGAGACCCTATCATTGATCCCTTAAGCGGTGAAGAAAGTCAGCAAAGCATTATGATAAGACAGGTGTATGCAGCTGTTTTTTCATGCCAACCTTATACAGATCTTCCACACGATCAATATGATTTATGGGGACAGGGCTTCGATTTTAATGTTGATCCCCTTCAAGAGATAACCCAATGAAATACAAAATATATTTTTCCGCTTTCAATGAAAAGGTACACTCCATGATGGTTATGACGAGACATAAATTTCTTTCTTGGTTTTTTGTCACCGTAGGTTTGTGGCTTTCGAGTTTTTCATTTTCTTATGCACAATTGAAAGGCACTATTTCCAGCGCTGATTTTAATCCTATTCCCATTGCAATCACCAATTTTATCTCTAATGATTCAATTGGAGCAAAGATAACGGCCGTGATTACAGCCGATCTTGAAAGATCAGGTCTTTTTTTACCGCTTGATAAGGACTCTTTTTTTGAAAGAATCACTAATCCAAACAGTCAACCGCATTTTTTTCAGTGGCAGAAAATAAAGGCGCAAGGCTTGGTTACGGGGCAAGTTCTTAGGGAAACTGACGGACGATTGAGAGTCGATTTCCGTTTATGGGATGTCTTTGGGCGTCGACAACTCAAAGGACGGCGTTTTTATACAGCTACAGAACGTTGGCGCCGTGTGGCGCATATGATCGCAGATCAGATCTATAGTGAGATGACTGGAGAAAGTGGTTATTTTGATACACGGATTGTTTTTATAGATGAAACAGGTCCCCAAAATGCACGTATCAAACGCTTAGCAATTATGGATCAGGATGGAGCAAATTTGGTCTATATTTCGGATGGCAGTGAATTGGTGCTTACACCGCGCTTTTCACCAAAACGACAAGAAATTACCTATATGGCCTACGAATATAATCAAACACCCCATGTTTATCTTCAACAAATTGAAATGGGACAAAGGGAGCTGATAGGGTCCTTTGACAATATGACTATTGCGCCGCGCTTTTCTGCTGATGGACAAAAAGTGATCATGAGTTTATTGCAAAATGATGGAAGTGCAAATCTTTATACCATGGATTTACGTACCCGTACAATGACGCGGCTTACAACAACTCCAGCTATCGATACTTCAGCTTCTTATTCGCCTGATGGGACACAAATCGTCTTTTCATCGGACCGTAGTGGAAAGCCGCAAATCTATACAATGAATGTGGATGGCAGCAATGTTCAGCGTATTTCTTCAAACGAGGGAAGCTATTCTACACCCATTTGGTCTCCACGGGGTGATTATATCGCTTTTACAAAACAATCGGAGGGACAATTTTCTATCGGCGTTATGCGTCCTGATGGGAAAGAAGAACGAATTTTAACCACAGGATTTCACAATGAAGGACCAACTTGGGCTCCTAATGGCCGCGTGCTGATGTTCTTTCGCAAAAATCCCGGCATGGGACCTAAAATTTATACAATTGACATCACGGGACGCAATGAACGCCAATTACCCACACCTAATGATGCATCTGATCCAGCATGGTCGCCATTGCTCAATATGAAATAAAAAACAAGCTGCTCGATAAAAATTAAACAACATAGATAATGACATACTGGCAATGCAGTACCATATTTACAGCTTCAGAAGAGGGGGGCTGCATTTGTAATCCGTTTATCTCCATATAGCGCAAGCTTTACACTGCATCTGTTATAGTCTTGTAGAAAATGCGTTTTCTTGTTCTTCTGCGAAAACGCCCTTGTTAAACAATTTAAACAATGGCGAGAAAGCGTTTTAGATCTCTAAATAAAGCTTTTTTTGAAAATATTTTAGAGTGCATGAGGCGCTTTACTTTGAAGGGGGGATGTCTCAAGAAATAAGATCAACGCATTGATTTATAATGGTAATTTATCTATTTTCCACTTGAACAAGAGCTCCGAATACAGAAAAATTTCTTCCTTTAAAGCTGTTTGTCATAAATCAAGAACAACCGTCTGCTTGCATATCACAAGTGGAATGGGCGTGTGGATAAAACCAGGGTTTACACAGTTTACTTGTAATCTATTTATATCTATGTAATAATACGTATTATGAATAGATTTGTTGGGATAGGTAAGGCCGCTCAAGCTTTGGGGGTTTCTATTAGCACTCTACGACGTTGGG
>NZ_BAABIZ010000020.1:0-22115 GCF_039543045.1 Bartonella jaculi | reverse complement strand
TAAAAACGTATCATAGAATTTATGAACTGTTATGAATGATAGCTGCTTTTCATTTCATTTGAATGACACATGCGTTATAACATTTGCATCATGATTGGCTTTTTATGGTCTACTCATACATGGCAATTGTTTATAAAAAATGATCAAATGAATCACGTATAAAAGTGTGGATTCTTAAGTGGATTCATATAAAATAGTTGCACTCAACATATTGACTTTATTGTATTTTTTATGATAAAATCTTTCCTGCTTGTCCGAAATAGATCGCGCAAGCGAACTGAAGGGGCGCATAGGCACCTGAAAGCGTAAAAAAAAGAAATCAACCCGGACATCCCGTTGCATAATCGGATGACCAAACCCTAGCCAGGGTTTGTCTTTGCAATAATGCGTTACCACCACCTCAAGATTCCCAGCTTCAATCTCATGGAGGATAATAGAAAGGAGGACACTAGAAAATCACATGATAGCATATTTGCAGGCTCCCATATGCGCGGGGCCAGTGGTACACCCTCTCCCCAATTAGTGCAGAAATGACGTCGCTCTTGGTACTGGACGCGTTACGTCGGTGCTAACCTTCTCTATTTTTTTGCAGAACAGAAAGCGCGTATCAGGCTCTCTAGCCATACTTAGAGTACGCAAAGTTATTCATCACTCTACAACACCTTAAGCGCGCAATTTTATGTTTTGTATTAAAGGATTTTTGCTTTCAAAATATACGAACAACATCACACAAAGTAGAATAAACAAGCTGCCCCCAACATTAAACCAAACCTTGCCTGTAACCAGCACTGTTGCACCGAAACAGTTACCAATAGCGTGGACAAAAAAAGGCGCACACGCATAAAATTTAGAGTGCGTAACAACACCACGATACGCCAAGCATGTATTGAAAATATGCATGAGTATGACGCTCATTAAAGCACACAAAAAAATACTCGCTTGCGTCCAGGAATAAAAAATTACATATTCACTGGCTAATAAGCTAGATCGAATAATCCAGCCATTATAAACAAGGAAAGGTCCTAGCGCCTTATAAACTAATTCGCATAAACCCCAGCCTATGCCAATATTCAGCGGCAAACGCCACAAAAAACTAGGCGAGCACCGATAAAACTTAGTAACTAACCAACGACGCATAGCTTCTTCTGCTACAACAGAAAAAACCGAAAATGTTAAAAATAAAAAAACAAGCGCCAGCCCCTGCTCTGCACGACTCTTGGTTTCAACAATACTCATCATATAAAGCGTTTTTATTACAGATTGCTCCCAAAAAGCAATAAGCCCGCCAGCAATGCAGCTAGCAACAAACCATCCCACAGCACCAGCGATAACCAATTTGAACTTCAGAAAATGATGAAACACACATAGAAGAAAAACAACGCCAAGCACTTGCAGTAAACGTAAGGCATCAAGTTTATGTTCTGTTTCCGAGTAACGCCATACTAACAGAACAATCACCCCAAAAACTATGCCGCTCAACAGCACATTTATCCAACTAAATGTAGAGCGAAAAAATTTATAAATGACAGCGCCATAAATCAAGCCTGCGAGAAGCGAAGCAATAAATAAAACCAACATTATTATGCCCCCTCATTTACTACAGCGTAACTGCTATTTTTCTTCATGGATAATCTGTCTTGCACAAAATCATAAATTTGCCGCATAAGAGCAAACATAAGAATAGTAGCGATTGTATAATGCCCAATTGCAAGAAGTTCTGGCTCAGCGGCCCGCCATGAAAAGCGCGCCCAAGCCGCCAAGCATTGTAAAAGCAGGATAAGAATAAAAAAACGCCATTTCTTGTCAAGGCAAACCACAAGCATTAAGAAAGTTGATAAGAGACTCAGACCTATAATAAACGCATAATATATTACCGTCTCAAGTAAAGAAAGTAAGGCGTCCCTATCAAGACTAAAGGCCCCTTTTAGGATTTTCACAGCTTCTGGTAGAGATGTAAGCAGTGCAAACCCTATCGCAGCCCCCCAAATCCCCATTCCCACGCCCAGTGCTGCCTCTATACCATTGCCATTATCTTCTGCCACCCAATGAGAGAGCAAAAAAAACTGCATAATCGCCATGCCTATAGGGAATAGACCAACAGCAAAAACAATATTAGGCGTACTATAAGCAGAAAAATCAAAAATCAAACTGCCTATCATACGCATAAAGCCGTGTAGAAAAAAAATCAAAAGCACATAGCAACCAGCACTTGACCCAATAATCGCCTTCGTACCTTTAAACGCTTTAACCAAAGAGAGTAACCAGCGGTACCCCAATATAAGCGAAAGCGCCAAAACATAATAAGGAAAATAACTCGCAGCGCTATAAACATAAAGAAAAACAAGACACAAAACAACGAGCAAGAAAACCAAATGTTCAACCAATGTTTTTTTCTTCATCAAAGGAAAAATAATCAGCACCAGACAAAAAACGGCGCCGATAACAGATAATGTCAATTTGTCAAGCATTATTGTAAGCCTCAAAAATAGAATTTATTAATATTGCATAGCCTGAAGAAATGTCAAACATAAACAAAAGACCAACCGAAAAATGAATTACAAAAGGCAGATAGGAATAGACCTTGCGCTTATCTTGGAAACCAAGATACATAAAGCGCGTATTTACAACATGCATCAATACAATCATGCCCGCGGCAATAAGATAGCTGATCGCTTGTGGACAAGATTCAAATGCGACATAGCCCACCATTTGTGGCGCCCTATCAACACGGTAATTCAAGTAAAGAAAAAGAGCTGGGAGGGTCTTATAGCATAAGTCTAGAACACCCCACAGCCCAGCCCGAAATAAAGGACCTCACGCGCAGCTAATTCTGGCTTATATACGCGAAGCAACCACAAACGCAAAAGCTCCGCAGTTAAAACTGATATCAAAAGGATAAAAAAGGGATAGTTTGCAGCAACCAAACTCATGTAATGCACCACCTGCTGCTGGCTATTATTAGCAGCAGACAAAGCAGGCAATGGCAACAAAGAGCTCAAATATATAAAACCTGCCCCAATACACAAGGCAGCAACTGCACCACAGAATCCAAGAACTAAATATTTATATAAGTAGCGCTCGTGCAGAATTAAAAGCATGCCAAGATAACATACCAAAAGCAAAGATAAGTCTAGAAGTCCACTTTTACTATGTGGATAAGCGAAGATGATAGCGCAGGAAAGGCCAGCTAGCCCCCCAAAAATGACGCGCTCGCCCAACAACCCATTGTTTTTAAGGACACGAGGGCTGGAACTTATCCCAAAACTAAGCAGCATTCCAAAAATTAAGTCAGACATAAAAGCGCCTTGCCCTCCCAAGCATACCAAGATATTATTGCGGGAGAAAAACTCCCTGCTAAAAGGCTGATAGCGTACCCCTTAGCAAGGCCTTTACCTTGTTAACAAAGCTAGGTCAAACAACAATTTCACCACTTAGAGCGAACACAATCCCAACCAGCTTTAGCAATACTCGCGGATGCACCACGGACCCCGGCTACTATTGCTCCAGAAACTGCCCCTCTTGGAGTGGCTGCTCTAGGCTTTAGGATAACCCAAAGAACTATAGTCTCCTGTCTTCTCACTCAGTTTTCCTTTTAAACGGGTTAATCACGCTAAGCTTCACATTCTTTGATTTAATGTAACGCGCATACACATAAACAACATACATCAAACAAATCCAACTTCTAACCATTCCATAGTCATCATCTGTATGAACAAACGCTACATAATAAGAAACAAAGAGGCTAAAAAACAGCTCTGCAAGAACATCAAGGACCAACCAATAATATTTCTTTGTAGTAACAAAGAGAACCATCAAAAATGTCAAAAAAACTTGGCCCGTTAGAATAGCGAAACCAAATACTGCATAATCAAACATTTTTTTCACTGCCTCCCTGTTTGCAAAACCTATCTGTTGATAGATTTCTCGAAGGTCTGATAACAGCAGTGATGACACAAAAAAGACACCTATGGCAAACCCACAGCCAATACAAATGCTTAAATCTAGCACTGACATAGATTTTTCCTTCAAAGCTTTAGCAATTAGGACATAGCGAGCCACCCCTATCATCAACGGAATAATGAAAAGCAGATAAATATAGCCCGAAAGCTGCAGATCAAAAAAATCTAACAGAAGGTCATCACTCATAACAATAAAACCAGCTGCGATGAAAAAAATGGGGCAACTTGCGATAATGGCCAAACTAAAGCATTTTATATTGTTTACTATATTGGGTATAAATTCAATGCAAAAAGAAAGAAAGAACATAATTATAGCAACATGAGAAGATGTTATCGACACACCGACTATATACTCAAAATACTCAAAGGCATAAATGAGAGGAAGAGCAACCAATGCCGCCACTATGAATGCAACCATATTCTCCCTGCCTAACATGATTTTTCCATTAATAGCAATAGTTTTGAGGAATAGATACATGACAAACAATAGACAAAAATAAGCGAGCACTAAACCAAACGCGCCCATAGCTTCTCCTGTGCAATATTTCAAACATAAAGGTGGCACCTTTTACAGTACCACCGTTCTAGGCTTTAGGATAACCCAAAGAACTCCATCAAAAGTGCGTCAACATCCCACGACCTGAATTAGTAAAAGATTGACCCAAAAACTGTGTGCCACACTGGAGACCAGCCAGACCATAACCAACATAACCGCCTATGGGGCCTCCGAACTTATCGCCTACACTTTGCCCAAAGCTTGCTGTGGCCATTGCAGCATAAGGATTACGCCCTACCGCTGCTCCTAAGACAAAACCACCCACAAGGCCAACGTGACCACCATACTGGTTACCAAACGCATAACCAGAGTTATATTTGCTATTAAAATTATCGGCACTACAATAATCGTACGAACTACTTGAAAATCTCATTTATTTTCTCCAATTTAGTGTATAAACAAACTCCCCCAAGGTTACTTATGCCCCGCGCCAGAATGGCTTACCTATAATCAACCACCGAAACACCCCCTGGAGATATGAATGCACTTTCATGCAAGTTCATATTTATAATATAGAGTTACAAAGTCAAGGATAATATGTCAAAAATATGGCATATTTTAGTAAATTTATGCTTACTTATTTTATGTATTTAAACTTAATAGTTTATATTATGAACAATAATAATGAAAGGCAAATAATATTCTCTTGGTTTACAAAATATACTAAAAGTATATAAATATAATGATAGAGATATTTATTATTGCAATTGCAATCAGAATCATAAATTTAGTTAACCCATTTATATTTCAAGCGATTATTGATCGTATCATTCCGTTTTTGGCAAAATTTGAGAAAAATCATCCACGCAAGGTCTCTGCTCCGTGACGGCTCACACGCAAAAAAGCCCGCCAAGCACAGCTTTTAACCGCCTCACAAAACGCCAACAATAAGAATTAGAAAAGTTGTAACAAGATAAATGGTACGGTTGGTGGGATTTGAACCTACGACCTCTGGTGCCACAAACCAGCGCTCTAACCAACTGAGCTACAACCGCATAAAAGTAAATGTACCATAACTGTTCACGAGTTTGTAAAGAGTTATTTTCTGTTTATGTGACATAAGGAAGATCAAAAGAGTTTGCAAGCCCCTTTAAAAAAATCTCATAGTTTTCATCAAAAAAAAATAGTTTCCTCACAAAGGAAGTGCACGTTTTGCCCAATCTTCAACACTCTGATCACGATAAGCTTTTATGCTATCAACCCCATCTTGCTGCATAAACTGCAAAATTTCTTTGAGAATAGTTACTACAAGATCTGGTCCCTCATAAACCATCCCACTATACAATTGTACCAAATCTGCACCAGCTTTTACTTTTTCCAAAGCTGTTTGTGCATCTTTTATGCCACCAACGCCAATAATTGCAATGTCCTTCCCTAATTTTTTACGCATTTTTGCCAATACAGTAGTAGAAAGCTCAAAGAGTGGACGCCCAGAAAGTCCCCCCTCCTCAGTACTTAAGAGGCTATTTTTAAGTCCTTGGCGTGAAAGGGTGGTATTGGAAACAATAAGACCATCAAAATCAGAATGCTGTATTTCTTCAGCGATATCATCCAACTCCTTTTCCGATAAATCAGGAGCAATTTTTAAAAAAATAGGAACAGAAAATCCATGCTTTTCCTTTTGTATACCACGCGCTTGTGAAATCGCATTTATCAAAAGCCGTAAACTCTCACGCATCTGTAAATCACGTAAGCCCGGCGTATTAGGCGAAGAAATATTTACTGTAAAATAATCAGCAACATCATAAAAGTGAGCAATACCAGCAGTGTAATCATCGATCCTATTAACCGTATCCTTATTCGCTCCAATATTGATCCCTACGATCCCATTCCGTTTATATGAAAAAAGTCTGTTGTAAACAATTTGATGCCCATCATTGTTAAAGCCCATTCTATTAATAAGCGCTTCATCTTCTATTAAGCGAAAAAGCCTTGGCTTTTGGTTTCCAACTTGCGGTCTTGGCGTAACTGTACCAATCTCAGTAAAACCAAATCCTAAACGTAAAACAGCCTCTATAACCTCTGCGTTCTTATCAAAACCAGCAGCAAGACCAATAAAATTTTCAAACTCAAGGCCTGCAACAATTACACATAAACGCTTATCAACGATCTTCTGACAACTGTTCAAACCACTTTTAAGACCAATAATTGCTAAACGATGTGCATACTCTGGATCCAACATAAATAAAGCAGGACGACCAATACAACGAAAGAAACTCATAAATCTTTCTCCATACAATAAAAACTGTCCTTCGCATCTTCTTAACACTAAAAACTATAGATCAAAAGAACACACTCTTCCCCTCAGGAGATAAATCTCCACGGCAAAAAACTTACAATGTTATTAACAATCAAATGTATATTTGCAAATACTAAACCCACGAGGGCTTTTTTCCTTATAATTCCCTTCCTTTTTCTGAAATTATCCAGACATTAAAATTTGAACAATCCGTCAACAAAATCAGACAGAAAATAAAAAACATTATAATAATTCCCTTGAATAACTTTATAAATCAAGCACACTTTTTTCTTATATCTTCAAAGAAGAGCGAATATAGTTTTTTGATAAAAAACTTCCCGTCAGTTTGACACTCTATAAGAGGCTTCAGCATCAATCAAAAAAGCACCTCACTCAAATCCTTCAACACACCATAATACTCTGGAAAAAAATTTTAATATTTGTAATATAACACTATAAGAAAATAAAAACCGCCCTTTCCTTTTTTATCAAAAGCGATAGTTAAGCTTATCATATGTCGCATACACAAAGGGGAAAACACAATGCTTAAAGAATTCAAAGAATTTGCCCTAAAAGGTAATATGATTGATCTTGCTATTGGTGTGATCATAGGGGGGGCTTTCGGTGGCTTGGTTAACTCACTTGTCAATGATATTTTTATGCCAATCATTGGTCTTGTCACAGGTGGGATTGATTTCTCTAACATGTTTATTCAGCTTGCCGGTGAAAAACAAGCTACATTGAACGCCGCTAAAGAAGCGGGAGCAACCATTAGCTATGGTAACTTTATAACTTTACTTATCAATTTTCTCATTATTGCTTGGGTTCTTTTCCTCTTTGTTAAAGGAATGAATAAACTACGCCGAAAACAAGAAGAAGAAGAAAGCTCAAAAAAAATGTCTCTGGAAGAACAACTTCTGTCAGAAATTAGAGACCTGTTAGCTAAGAAAAAATAATCCATGCGTAGATTTACTCATGAAACACGGGAAAAAACATTTCTACAGTTGTTCCATGATTGGATTTCGAAAATAATAAAAATTCGCCGCCACTCTCTTCTACCATTGCCTTACACATCGGTAATCCTAAACCAGTTCCAATAAAAGCACTGTCACCAGATCGGCCATCTTTGCGCTTTACTTGGCCATAAGGTTGCAGTGCTTGCATAATCTCTTCGTCACTCATCCCTACACCATTATCACTCACTGAAATCTTCACTCGCTCACTTTTCCCATAAGAAACGTGGACAATAATTTGCCCCCCTGATGGGGTAAAACGGATAGCATTGGCAAGAAGATTCCATATAATCTGCCGAAATACTTGTTGTGACACACAAATAAATGGCACATAAACTGGTGCAACAATGCGCATGATAATACCATTACGATTAGCTTGTGTTTCAAGAAAAGCTATACTAGCACGCAAACAAGATATCACATCAAATGTTTCAACTATAAGGGGCGTATTGATTTGGTTATTTGAGCCAAAATGATGTGCTTTCGAGCACTCTAGTAATTGATTTACCAGCGATAATATATGTTTTCCAGATGAGATAATATCGCGTAAATATCCGCGATAACGCTCATTGTCTATCAAACCAAAACGGCCATCCCTCATAATTTCTGCAAAACCGATGAGAGCATTCAAAGGTGTTCGCATTTCATGGACAACTCCAACCATTTTATTTGCTTCTGCTTTGTTATCTAAAGGGAGAACCGTCCCTGTCAGATTATGCAGCATAACAGCATAATTGTCTTGGTGTGCCAAAGGTACAATTATCATAGAAACCGTTATATTCTTTTGGCTTTTCGTCAATAAATCAGCTGTCTCACCGCGATTGAAAACCTGATTTTGTTTTTTTAAACGGATTAACTCAAAATATTTTTCAACCAAAGATCGGCTTTGCAAAGTAAATAATGATGATAATGGCTTGGAAAGTAATTCATTTATTTCGTAGCCAATTAATACCAAAGCAGCACTGCTAACTGATTGAATGCAGCCTTGTCCATCCAACCACAAAACGCCATCAGTTGCTGTATCCAACAATGATAAAACCGCTGCTGGTTCTTTTATAAGAGGTTGCTCTATGACATTTCGAGGCAATGTCTTTGTACATGGCAACTGAACCGACGTTTTTTCAACCAAATGTTCCCCCTCTCCTGATAACTCCAATTCACCACGCAACCGTTCTGCAATCTCACGAAAAGCTAAACGCTCTACCTCTGAGAGACTTGATATTTTTATATTTGGCTTTTCAGCCCTTTCCTCTTGTACTTTTTCTTGCATCTTCAAAACACCAAAGCCACGAAACCCTTTAAACCGCTGTTTGGCATCAAAATTTGGGCAGATAATTCAACATCAAACCACTCTAAACAACTCTCAGCAATCTGCTTACTCCAAAGCATAACCGTCTCAATAAAACCACTGAGTACTCGTTTCACTCATCATTCAATCTATCGACAAGTTCATGAAAATGAAATCCTAAAATAGAGAAGGATAAAAGCCCAATAATTTCCCCTAAATCTTTTGAACCATTACAAAACCGCCCATTTTTATCCATTTTCCAAGTAAAACGTCATGGCAAAAGTTCTTCTTCATAGTTTAATTCATCTGCCTTTAATGACGCACATAAAACCAAAAACTCACTGGTTTTATTTTTAAGCAAATAATGCTAACTTGTTTACTGATACCTCCTATGGATAAAATGGTCTTGACAGACATCTCATTATCAATTGTCTGTAGCAAAATTTTGACCCTTTTATCAACAAAACAAAAATGAGATGAAGCTTCTAATACAGTTGCGTTTTCATCAATCACCGCAACAGACATAACCGCATCATCCAAATCAGTAATAAGAAAAATATCTTCTTCCCGAGTAACTTCCAGCAAAAACGCTTTGTCTAAACTCATATAACATTAAAAGAAATGGCAAAAAATTCAGCGGTACCCTTTAAACCACTCAACGCAACAGAACTTTCACTTTGCGCCCCCCTTAGCATTCTTGTGCTGCTCTGCTTGGTCAAAAAAGAGCGTTTTTGAATCATAGCCACTAAAGAATATTTTTACAATCAGAAACAAGAACAAAAACTACCTCTCCACATATGAAGGCTTTGTTTAATTTCTTTACATTACAAATAATCTAAAAATGCCAAAGGCATTTCTGACCTCTCTTTGTATGAATCTAATCTCCCTGTATTTTTATATAGGACAGCAGTCCTGCTCTGTCGCTTCCTATCTAACTTTCTTGGTATTTTAAAATAAAAAATAAGGCGAGATAACTCTCGCTCTTACAAAATAAAATAGAGCTTTATCCCTTGAAATTACTCGTATTATAAACCCCTTAAAAATAAGCTTGATGATTATTGCATCTCTCAAGCAAAATTTCACGTTTACCAACATGATTTGCAGCCCCTACAATACCTTCTTCTTCCATCCGTTCAACAAGAGAAGCCGCCTTATTATAACCGATTGCAAGTCGACGCTGGATATAAGATATTGAACATTTCTTATCGCGCATGACAATTTTAACAGCTTGCACATAAAGCTCTTCACTATCCTCATCAAAGTTTTCTGTTGTAACAGCTTTAGTAACAGAATCAGACGCTTCTAAGTCGTTATTATTGTCTTCACTATCCGTTACCGTTGCTAAATAATGAGGTTTTCCTTGTCTTTTAAGATGCGCAACCACAGATTCTACTTCATTATCAGAAACAAAAGGGCTATGGACACGTACAATGCGCCCACCACCAGCCATATAAAGCATATCTCCTTGCCCCAAAAGCGTTTCAGCACCTTGTTCTCCCAAGATTGTACGACTATCTATTTTCGATGTTACCTGAAAAGAAATACGGGTCGGAAAATTTGCTTTAATCGTACCGGTGATAACATCAACGGAAGGACGCTGTGTCGCCATAATAAGATGAATACCAGCAGCACGCGCCATTTGTGCTAAACGTTGAATAGCATTCTCAATTTCTTTACCTGCTACCATCATGAGATCAGCCATTTCATCAACAATGACGACAATATAAGGAAGCTGCGTCAAATCCATTGCTTCTTCATGATAAAGCATTTCACCACTTTCTTTATCAAATCCAGACTGTACAGTGCACATAATCGTTTCGCCATTTTTCACGGCCAGTGCAACTCGTGCATTGAAACCATCAATATTACGTACACCTAACTTAGCCATTTTACGGTAACGCTCTTCCATTTCACGCACTACCCACTTTAAAGCTGTCACAGCTTTCTTTGGATCAGTTACAACGGGCGTGAGAAGATGTGGAATACCATCATAGACAGAAAGCTCCAACATCTTAGGATCAACCATAATGAGGCGGCATTGCTCTGGCGTCATGCGATAAAGGATCGATAAGATCATTGTGTTAATTGCAACAGATTTTCCTGACCCTGTTGTGCCTGCAACCAATAAATGGGGCATTTTTGCTAACTCTGCAATGACAGGCTCACCGTTAATCCCCTTCCCTAAAGCAAGAACTAATTTAAATTGGCTGTCACGAAAAGTTTTTGATTGGATTAATTCACGTAAATAAACAGTTTCACGAACTGCATTTGGCAATTCAATTCCGATAACATTGCGTCCAGGAATCACAGCAACACGCGCAGAAATAGCAGACATAGAACGAGCAATATCATCAGAAAGACCAATAACCCGCGACGATTTTACCCCTGCAGCGGGCTCAAATTCATACATTGTCACCACTGGTCCTACGCGAACATGAATAATTTCTCCCTTAATCCCAAAGTCTTCTAAAACGCTTTCTAAAAGTCCAGCGCTGCGCTCCAATATTTCTTGCGAAATAATTTTATCATCCTGAAAGATAGGTTCCTGTAATAAATCAATCGGAGGAAATTCATAAGTATCATAGTCAAGTGATTGAGAGTTTGACATAGAAGTAATGCCATGATCATATAATGATATCCTAGCAGCTGGCTGTGTATTTTCTCTTTCTTTTACAGGCAAATCTATCGAGCTTTTTTCTACACTGGCTCCCATACAATCAGCAATATTATTAGAATCATTGATAAACTTAGCAGCCTTGCTTGACTGAGGAACAGATAGCTTTTGGATCTTCTTAATATCTGTATTGTCTTCAACAATAGGCTTAGAATGACACTTTTGAACCTCTTCAACAGTATCCTTTGTATGTATTAAATGGGAAATTTGCTCAATTCCCTGACTATCCTCCATTAGAGATTCTGATATAATGGAATCGTAAAATTGTGGAAAACGGTATTCAAGAACACGGTAAAGATCAGTTATTGACTCATCAAAAGCAGAAGCCGTATCCGATGCAACCTCATCACTTGTGAAATCAATCGGTGCTACGTCTTCTTCTGTAATTTTAGTGTCGACCTGTCCTAATATAAAGGATTCACACTCAAAAAATGCGTCATCGGAAAGATGAAAAACAGCCTTTGTTTCTTGCACCACATTTTTTACTTGTAGTGTATGCTCCCCTGCACCTTCCTCAAGCGGCGTAAGGACAGTTTGCCGTGATAACTGTTCCAAAACTGCTGAATGACAAATGGAGGCTTTATTCTCTATCGATCGAGGATTAATCACTCGTTTGGTTACTGAAAAATTTGTTTTTTTCGTGTGATAATTAGAGTTCGTAAGATTTTTTCGTTCTTGCTTGGTAAAAACTTTAAACTGTTTCGCAAAAACAGGATCTGTTTCTATACGACGACGCAGAATCTCAACTTCTGGTGTTCGCGTAAAACGCACGTTCTTTCCGAGCGTGAACGCCTTTTTCCATACTTCCGGATAAGGAAATATTTCAACAATCTTTGTAGATGAATCTCTTTCTGATGCACCTTGTGCACTCTCATCAGAAAAAGAAGGCATAGAAATGGATTTTGTTTTCGAATTATGCATGACACCCAACAAACTTATAGCAATGAGAATAATTACTGCTTCAAAAAGAATGTATAGAGATTACACTACGAAGGTTAATAACCTTTTGCTGGCTGTCATTTTTTTTAAAAATAACGCTATAATTCCTCTCTATAATGTCCCTTCCTCGCTCACTGCATAAATGATAAAATTCACGCTCTTATCTAGCTATATTTCATTGTTTTTAAAGAAAACTCTATGATAAAAAACGCCCATATTTCTCTTTCATTCCCCTTTCATAAAAATAATAAGTACAAACAATACAAAGAGTTATGAGATATTTTTTTAACTCTCCATGCTTCGTTGTTATAAAATAGTCCAATTTCTTTATCTTTGATAAGATTATCCTTGTTATCCTTGTTAAAAAAGGTTCAAATAGGACATCACTTAACAACACAACAATAAAAAAGTAAGGGAGTGAATTATGTTTAATAAGCGGAAATTTTATATCAATGGTCTATGGGATGATCCAAGCACTCCGCACGATCTACACGTCATTGATCCGTCAACAGAAGAAGCTTGTGCCATCATTAGCCTTGGCAGCAGACAAGATGCAGACAAAGCAATTAATGCTGCTAAAGCAGCTTTTCAAAATTGGAAAACAATCCTGCCTAGTGAGCGTCTTAGATTCGTTGAAAAAATTTTAGAGATCTATGAAAAACGCTCAGAAGATATGGCAAAAACCATTTCAATGGAAATGGGAGCACCTATTGATATGGCACTTAATGCACAAACAGCAACTGGTAGTTCCCATATTCGCAACTTTATCAAAGCCTATAAAGAGTTCTCGTTCCAAAACATTTTAGTCAAAGGGAACGAGCAAGCGATTCTTCACTATGATCCTATCGGCGTCGTAGGGTTAATTACTCCTTGGAATTGGCCTATGAATCAAGTGACTCTTAAAGTTATCCCGGCTCTCTTGGCTGGCTGCACTATGGTGTTAAAACCCTCTGAAATTGCTCCTCTTTCTGCTATGCTCTTTGCTGAAATTTTAGATGAAGCCGCCCTACCTGCCGGCGTTTTTAATTTAATCAATGGTGATGGCGCTAATGTTGGCTCTTACCTCTCTTCTCATCCAGATCTAGAAATGATCAGCTTTACCGGATCAACTAGAGCAGGAAAAGATATCTCTAAAAATGCCAGCAACACTTTAAAACGAGTCTGTCTGGAACTTGGAGGCAAAGGCGCTAACATCATCTTTGCTGACGCCGATACAGACGCTATTCAACGTGGTGTACGACACTGCTTTTATAATAGTGGACAAAGCTGTAATGCACCAACACGTATGCTTGTGGAACAAACCATCTATGATAAAGCTATTGAAATAGCAAAAGATATCGCCGAAAAAACAAAGGTAGGATCAGCACATCAAGCAGGAAATCATATTGGTCCCGTCGTTTCAAAACAACAATACGATAAAATACAAGATCTTATCCAATCTGGAATTGATGAAGGTGCAACACTTGTCGCAGGCGGAACTGGTTTACCAATGGGATTGGAGCGCGGTTATTATGTCCGCCCAACAGTCTTTGCCAATGTGAAACCTCATATGCGTATTTTTCGAGAAGAAATCTTTGGTCCAGTCCTCTCTATCCTTCCCTTTAATACAGAAGATGAAGCCGTAGCCTTAGCCAATGATACTGAGTATGGTCTTACAAACTATATACAATCGCAAAATCGTGACAAATGTCGCCGTATCGCTGCGCAAGTACGGTCTGGTATGGTAGAAGTTAACGGATATGGATTACCCAGTGGAAGTTACTTTGGAGGCGTCAAATTTTCTGGACGTGCCCGTGAAGGCGGTCACTGGGGAATTAAAGAATTTCTTGATACTAAAGCAATTTCATACTGGTAAAAAGGTTTTATTAAAAACTTAATAGGAATCGTATGGTAACACAGCAAATAACGGATGAAGGTGCTCTTGGGCAAAGACTCGATCAGTGGCTAGCAAAACAATATCACAATGCGTTATCACGTTCACGCTTGCAAACCCTCATCCGTGAAGGCTATCTTAAAGTTGATGGTCAATGCGTAAAGGAACCAAAAACAAAATTAAAACCTAATCAAATTATCGAACTGACAATGCCTGTTCTTCGTGATGCAGAACCTAACGGTGAAGCCATCGCATTGGACATTCTCTTTGAAGATGATCATATCATTGTCATCAATAAACCAGCTGGTCTCGTTGTTCACCCCGGTAATGGAAATTGGACTGGAACATTAGTGAACGCCCTTATCCATCACTGCGGCAATAGTTTGTCTGGTATTGGGGGCGTTAAACGTCCTGGTATCGTTCATCGTCTCGATAAAAATACAAGTGGAGTTATGGTTGTTGCAAAAAATGACCTTGCTCATCAAAGCCTCAGTGCCCAATTTTCTGACCATGGACGTACCTGTGCATTAGATCGACGGTACCATGCCTTGATTTGGGGATCTCCCAGCCGTAATATTTTGACAATTGATACATCCCTTGGACGCTCTCCCCATAATCGAACAAAACAAGCTGTTATCCATAATCAAAATCCACATGCTCGCCACGCTGTGACACATATCTCTCTCCTTGAAAAATATGGAACTCATGCAGATTCCACATCTTTGGCTAGTCTTCTGGAATGTCGTTTGGAAACTGGACGCACGCACCAAATTCGTGTTCACATGGCCCATATAGGACATCCACTCGTAGGGGATAGTGTTTATGGAAATGCTTTTAAAACAAAATCAAACACACTCAATCCCATCATAAAAAATGTGATCGATCAATTTAACCGACAAGCACTCCATGCAATCAGTCTTACTTTTGAACATCCAGCTACGGGTAAAATTATGTCGTTTTCTTCCCCTCTCCCGCAAGATATGGCTGAACTTATCAAGCATTTTAAAAAAATGAAGTGAAACTTTTAGCCTTCTCATGATTTCACAATAAAATATCTCTTTTTGAACAAAATTAAAAATTATGGTAAGGTGAAGTACGAGAGACATTATAATGTCGAAAAATGGAATTTGCCTTATCAGGGAATTCATACCAAAGGAGGGTGCTATATGGCCCATATGAATTTGCTATCAGTGACGACAGGTGACGGAGGATTAAATCGTTATCTAGAGGAAGTGCGTCATTTCCCGATGCTTGAGCCAAAAGAAGAGTATATGCTGGCTCAACGTTATCGTAAATATAATGATTTAAAAGCTGCACATAGATTGGTAACGAGCCATTTGCGCCTCGTAGCCAAAATCGCGATGGGATATCGTGGTTACGGATTACCTATTGGGGAAGTCATTTCAGAAGGAAATGTTGGGCTTATGCAAGCTGTTAAGCGTTTTGAGCCAGAACGTGGATTCCGTCTCGCAACCTATGCAATATGGTGGATTAAAGCATCAATCCAGGAATATGTGTTGCGGTCTTGGAGTTTAGTAAAAATAGGGACGACTGCCAATCAAAAGCGCTTGTTTTTCAATCTCCGTAAGTTAAAAAGTAGACTTCAAGCACTTGATGGTGGAGATCTCAATGCAGAACAAGTGACAGAGATTGCAACAAGGTTGAATGTCACAGAAGATGAGGTTGTATCAATGAACCGTCGGCTTGGTGGTGATACTTCGCTTAATGCCCCCCTTCGTACAAAAGAAGGTGAAAGTAGCCAGTGGCAGGATTGGTTAGTGGATGATTCCGAGAATCAGGAAGAAACTTTAATCGAACAAAATGAATTGGAAAATCGGCGTTCCATGCTCACACACGCCATGGATAATTTGAATGAACGAGAAAGGCGTATATTTAAAGCACGTCGTTTAAGCGATGAACCGCTGACGCTAGAAGAGCTCTCAAGTGAATTTAACATCAGTCGGGAACGTGTAAGACAAATTGAAATGCGTGCATTTGAGAAAGTACAAAACTCTATCAAAGCTTCTGCTTTATCTCAAAGACAGATATAGAGCTCTCAAGAGAGGGGATAGCCAATGGTGTTGCGCGGCATTCTTTAAGTCTAAGCGAAAACTGGCTTACATTGGCTTTCTGCCCTTAAACTAAGCGACTGAGCCCCTTTTGTGAGTGGGAGTTTTATTACGACCTTTTATCTCGTCCACACCAGTGCTTTATTTTTTCTTACCAAGAACTGTTGGTTTCTCTGATTGTGCAAGCCATTGTCCGATGACGTCATTAAAAATAGCCTCACCTGTTGGCCCTTTTGCAAAAGTCAATTCATTTACACGTCCGTTTTTATCAGTCAATACCAAACGTACCCAATCCAATTCCCGCATCAATTGTAAATTGCGGTTAAGAAACGGATGATTGCCGCTTAATGCTACAAGAAAAAAATCATCGTGAATTTTCGCGGCAACAGTCCTTGTTAAAGCTTGCCCAATGGATTGTTCACTTGCTTTAAAAGTTAATGCTTGAACATTGCTTATAGCTTTACCTGAAAATTTATCAGAAAGAATAAAAATAAGATCCATAATATACGCGGCAGGGAAAGACAGATCCGTATTACGACGTAAAATTAACCGTAATGATAACCCTTTATCTGGAATTGTTATATCACCTTGAATAGCCGATTCTTCTGGGGCCCCCTTTCCACGAGACTCTTTTATAAGTGTCCAACGTGCACTCCCTGTTGCTACTTTTTCTGCATCATAATCCGTACGCGCTTGATAAAAAATAGCCTCACCTAGTTGTTCATTTGACTGCAAATTGCTGGAAACAATTTTTGAGGTTCCTTCTTCATCTGAAGAACCTGCAGTGTAATCTAAGCCAACATCAACTTCGCTCCCATCCTCTAATAAGCGTTTCGTTAACTTTTTGTTAACCGAAAGTGTCCTTGGTAGTCCATGAGAAATTTGAATATTTTCCCCTGACAATTGATGATCATTTGATACAAATACACGTCCACAAACAAAATAAATACCTATAACCAAGGTGATAAGACTGGCAACAACAGCAACACTTATCACAATACGCTTTTGCATCGACGACCTATTAGCACGACGCAAAGCTTGAGAAAAAATATGCGAAACAATATGCGTATTATCTCCTTGAGCAGGAGAAGCTAAAGGTGAAGCCTTTAACGTATTGTTATCAACATGCTGAGAGGACACATAAGCATCCATACTGACCAGCTCTGCATCTGGTACACCTGATACAGAAAGCTCACCAACTGCTCCTTTGTCTTTTAGACTTGTAACAGAGTCTTGTCTTCCTTCTGTTTTTACTACTGAAAATTCATTACCTGGTGGCAGTATAGAACTTTGTGTGTGCTTTTCATCTTCAGCTATACCTGTAGGACTCCACCCAATAACTGAAGAAAGCAGCTTCTTTTCAACCGCTAAATATTCTTCTTCAACAGTTTCAATAGCACTTTGTAAAACCTTTCTTTGCTCATCTGCTATTACTTGTGGTATTGTCGCTGCTATAAATTGATGTTCTAGTGTTTCGATAGCTCGTTTATAGACCCGCTTACGCATTTGTGGTGTAATATTATTTTGCGCATTAATTGCCTTTTTTAAGATTCCAACGAAATCTACCATATTCTCTATAATCTCTCTCAAACTGAGAAGAAAAATCCCAGCCCTCAGGCCTTCCCTTATTTTAGCCTTCTAAATTGATTGTCATTTATATTGATACAACTATCCTTGCAGTTTAAAGTGAATAGGAAAAATAAACAATGCTCTTTTGCACCTTTCTCTCCTTCTCTCCTATAAGTAGCTATTTGTAAGAAAAACACAGAGCCAAAATGAAAATCAATATGGAAACCTAAAAATAATGATTAATCTGCAAAGGGATCAGTGATAAGGATAGTATCGTCACGCTCAGGGCTGGTGGATAATAAAGCCACCCGCGTATTGATCAATTCTTCAATATAGCGTATATATTTAACAGCTTGCACAGGTAAATCTTCCCAACTCAATGCATGTGCTGTTGCTTCCTTCCAACCTTCCAATGTCTCATAAATAGGCTTCACACGAGCTTGAGCGCCCATGGAAGAGGGAAAGTAATCAATTTTTTTCCCATCAAGTTCATAACCAACACAAATTTTAATTTCATCCAAACCATCCAAAACATCAAGCTTTGTCAGTGCTATACCCTGAACACCGCAAACTGCTACCATCTGACGTACTAAGACAGCATCAAACCACCCACATCGACGTTTCCGACCAGTTACAACGCCAAATTCATGCCCACGCATTCCAAGAAATTCGCCAATATCATTATTAATCTGCTCTGTCGGGAATGGTCCTTCTCCAACTCGTGTTGTATAAGCTTTTGTAATACCTAAAACATAATGGATTGAATTAGGTCCCATACCTGAACCAGTACATGCTTGCCCAGCAACTGTGTTAGACGATGTCACATAAGGATAAGTTCCAAAATCATTATCTAATAAGGCACCTTGTGCACCTTCAAAAAGAACGTGCTTTCCCATCCGATAACTTTCATCTAAAAGACGCCACGTACAATCTATAAATGGCAGTATTTCATCCGCTACTTGCATCAATTCATCATAAAGTGCTTGAGAATTAATCTCTGCAACTCCCATCCCACGACGCAAAGCATTATGATGTCCCAAAAGTCGTTCAATCTTAGCCATGAGCGTATCAGGCTCCGCCAAATCTATCACGCGGATAGCACGACGACCTACCTTATCTTCATAAGCAGGGCCAATACCACGTTTTGTCGTACCAATTTTCAAACCCGATAGTCCACTTTCTCGAGTTGCATCAAGATCACGATGCAAAGAAAGAATCAATGGAGCATTTTCAGCAATACGTAAAATTTCTGGTGTAATTTTCACACCCTGATCACGTAGTTTTTTTAATTCTGCTACAAAATGATGAGGATCAACGACAACACCATTCCCAATAATTGATAATTTCCCACGAACTAAACCAGATGGTAAAAGCGATAATTTATAACTCACCCCATCAATAACCAATGTGTGACCCGCATTGTGCCCTCCCTGATATCTCACCACGATATCTGCCCGCTCAGACAACCAATCTACAATTTTACCTTTGCCCTCATCGCCCCATTGTGTACCAACAACTACTACATTGGCCATAACTTTCTCCATCGTGTTTGGTCAAACAAAACCAACATTCAAAAACAAACGCTCCTTTATAACGAAACCTTAGAGAAAGTGCGACTCTTCATTTCAGCTTTTTCCCAATCTTAAGGTGATTTAAATCTTCAGCTTCATGATAATAAAGGAAAACAATATAAGATATATCTTTATTCTCAATCAGTCATTTTTTCTGTAAAAAGTAGAAGAATTTAGAACTTTTGGTTGTTGCTTTTGCCAACATCTGACAAATTATTCATGGTCCCCCTGTCATTCCTTACAATCTGCGCGATGTTTAAAGATTTTTTTGTCTTATGTAAGAATACGAGAGACCATCATGGGCTCCCGTATTATTCTGGAAAAAGCCGCGTTATAAAACTTCCATCAGACTTTAAAGTCGCGCTTTTTCGACCTGAAATGCCCATTCAAGCCATTGTGTTAAAATTTCAATATCGGAATCCTCAACGGTTATGCCTGTCCAAATCCGAAGTCCTGGAGGAGCACTTCGATACGAACCAATATCATAAGCAGCACCTTCCTCTTCAAGACGATTTACTACCGCTTTTATAAAAGATGCTCGCTTTTCAATATCCAAAGCAGTGATAATTGGATCGACAATATCTAAACAAACAGATGTATTAGAACGCACTTTAGGATCCTTTGCCAAATATTCTAACCACGGTGTTTTGCAAACAAAAGCATCAAGTACAGAAAAGTTTTTAGCAACTCGCGCTCTTAATGCCGACACACCTCCCTGCGCCTTTGCCCATTTCAAGGCATCAAGATAATCTTCAACACATAACAGTGAAGGTGTATTAATTATCTCCCCCTTAAAAATACTTTCATTCAATTTGCCATTTTTTGTCATACAGAAAATTTGGGGTATAGGCCAAGCTGGAACATAACTTTCAAGCCGTTCAACAGCACGAGGACTTAAAATCAACATACCATGTGCAGCCTCACCTCCTAAAACTTTTTGCCATGAAAAAGTAACGACATCTAATTTTGAAAAATCAAGATTTTGAGCAAAAGCGGCTGATGTTGCATCACAAATTGTCAACCCCGCTCGCCTCTCTGGAATGAAATCTGCATTAGGAATACGCACACCAGAAGTTGTTCCATTCCATGTAAAAACAACATCACGATCAAAGTCAATTTGCGTTAAGTCCGGTAATTCGCCATAAGGGGCTTCAAAACGACGCACATCAGAAAGCTTTAATTGCTCAACAACATCTGCGATCCACCCCGAACCAAAACTTTCCCAAGCAGCCATATCAACGCCACGTTCGCCTAATAAAGACCACAAAGACGTCTCAACAGCACCAGTATCTGAAGCGGGAACAATCCCTATACGATAATCAGAAGGCACTTCAAGAACCTCACGGGTTAAATCAACGACCTCAGCTAGTCTTAATTCTGCTGCTCGCGATCGATGCGAACGCCCAACTAATGCTTTTTTAAGCACTTCAAGAGTCCAGCCAGGTCTCTTGCTACAAGGTCCTGAAGAAAAATTAGGATTATTTGGACGACAACTTGGTTTTTCTAACATTATCATGTTTCTCCCCTTTTATATGGCTTGCTTTTCTTTAAAGAAAAACAAATTATTATAAAGACTGCGCCACTAGTCCCCTGAGACAAAGATCAAAAATATTCTCTATTTATTTCGTAAGCTTAAAATACGTGGAAACCTTGTGAAAAACATTCCTCTCAATTATGTTTTCAGGTCGATTCTTTAAAAAGATTTCCTTGTGTCGTCACCACGATAAGACAGTATTTTGATAATAATACACTAACGTATTACAATATACCTATCAAGTTGATTTTATGGAAAGAGTAATTATAATTGCCCAGAATAAGGGAATAAATTTATAAAAAATCAATTATTTTTCTTTTGATGGCTGGACAGAAAAAATTTTAATGTTATAACCGCACACGTTTCACGTGTTTTGTGAAATGTGCCCAGATAGCTCAGTAGGTAGAGCAGCGGACTGAAAATCCGCGTGTCCGTGGTTCGAATCCGCGTCTGGGCACCATTTTCTTTTTTATTACATGTAGAATTTTGTTTTTATTATCTTTTTTAAAGATGAGGGACACTAGAATAAAAGCGAGGGAATAGTTTTTTTCAAAACGCCTCTACAGTATATTACGAATCAGGATTTTTAACTCTTTGTTATCCACTTTTTGAGGTGTGAGAAGATATTGTCTAGCGCGTCCATAATACGGGCAAAATCGATAATGAACATAAAGATAAAGAAGGCGCTCCACTTCATGAAACGCGACATCATCTTCAAACCTTGATAGGTGTTTATCATCTCATGAAGCAGCTGCTGTTCTTTTTCGCTGAGATCTTTATCCTTGTTACTTTCTTGTTTGGTCATGTTGCCAACCACATAAGCGTGCTCCC